>DATLII010000504.1:0-10599 GCA_035539495.1 Dongiaceae bacterium | reverse complement strand
GAGTGAGGCGCAAGGGGGAAAGGGCCAGGCTGGCGGTTTCCACCCCGGTCGCACCGATCGGCAAATCCCGCTAGAATCCACCCTCCTGACGGGCCGCAGACCCGCTTTTTGTTCAACTGAACCAATTTAGGGACACAGACCATGAGTAACGACGCAGTAGTGATCGTAAACGGCGCCCGCACCCCGATCGGCGGCTTCCAGGGCGCGCTGGCCAGCGTGACCGCCACCCAACTGGGCGCCATCGTTATCCGCGAGGCCGTTGCCCGCGCCGGCCTGAAAGCCGAAGACATCCAGGAAGTGATCATGGGCTGCGTACTGCCCGCCGGCCTGAAGCAGGGCCCCGCCCGCCAGGCAGCGCTGGATGCCGGCCTGCCCACCTCCGCCGGCTGCACCACCATCAACAAGCTGTGCGGTTCCGGCATGAAAGCCACCATGCTGGCCTATGACACCATCAAGGCCGGCACCAACGACATCGTGGTGGCCGGTGGCATGGAATCCATGACCAACGCCCCCTACGTACTGGAAAAAGCCCGCGCCGGCCTGCGCATGGGCCACAGCGAAGTGAAAGACCACATGTTCCTGGACGGCCTGGAAGACGCCAAGACCGGCCGTTTAATGGGCTCCTTCGCCCAGGAAGTGGCGGACAAGGAAGGCCTGACCCGCTCCGCCATGGACGAGTACGCCATCGAATCCCTGTTGCGCGCCCAACGTGCCGTGAAAGACGGCTCCTTCGCTGACGAGATCGTGCCGGTGCCGGTGAAAACCCGCAAAGGCGACGCTCTGGTGACCGAAGACGAGCAGCCGGGCAACGCCAATATCGACAAAATCCCCACCCTGAAGCCCGCCTTCGCGCCAAAGACGGCACCGTGACCGCCGCCAACGCCAGCTCCATTTCCGATGGCGCCTCGGCCCTGGTACTGATGCGCGAATCCGTGGCGAAAGCCCGCGGCCTGAAGCCGCTGGCCCGCATCCTGGCCCACACTACCCAGTCCCAGCACCCAGCGGAATTCACCCTGGCGCCAGTAGGTTCACTGCAGAAGCTGTTCGACAAAACCGGCTGGACCGTGGCGGACGTGGATCTGTTCGAAATCAACGAAGCCTTCGCCATGGTGACCATGCTGGCCATGATCAAGCACAAGATTCCGCACGAGAAAGTGAACGTGAACGGCGGCGCCTGCGCCCTTGGCCATCCGATCGGCTCCACCGGTTCGCGCATCATCCTGTCGCTGATCCACGCACTGCAAAAACGCGGCGGCAAGCGCGGTATCGCCTCCCTGTGCATCGGCGGCGGCGAAGCCACCTCGGTAGCACTGGAACTGATCTGATTTCAGCAGTTTCAAGTACATTGCACGCTCGAACGCCCGCCTTCACCGGCGGGCGTTTTTATTTGTACCCCTGGTGCATTCCCGCTAAAACGACACACCTCCTTACACTTTTACAAATGGTTTCACTTTGTCGTCACGTTCATGACTACAAAGTCTGTTCAAACCTGTATACCTCCCTACAATGACCACGCATTGACTCCCTGTTTTTGCGCCGGAAACACACATCATGACCCCCCTACCGTTGATCATTGGATTCGGTGGCATCAATGCCGCAGGACGCAGTTCCTTTCACCACGGTTTTCAGCGCATGGTGTTGGACAAATTGGACGCCACGCGCCGCACGGAATGCCTGCAGGCCCTTGCCGTGCTGATGAATACCCGCGACGAACAGGCGCTGCTGGATGGCACCCTGATTCGCCGCATCGAGAAATCCCATTTCGATGTGGAGCGGGTATACACGCAACGCAAGATGGTGGTGTCACCGGAAGGCGAATTCCAAACCTTCGTGACCCGTAAAAAAGATCTGCCCCAGGAAATTCCCGCCAACTGGCGCGTGCAACCGCTGGATAGCGACCGGGTGACGATCCAGTTGTATGAAAGCTCCGCGATTCTGTTGCCGGATCACTATCCGTTCCCAGTTCGCGCAGCGGGGCAATTGCCCAGCGGATTTGAACCGGGCACGACGTATCCCGCTCGCCAGCATCCGCGCGGACTGGAAATGGCCACGTTTGCTGCCACTGATGCTGTGCGCTCGGTGGGCATTCCCTGGCAGGACATTCTCAACCGCATCTCACCGGATAAAGTCAGCGTGTACGCCAGTGCCGCCATGAGCCAGCTGGATGAAAACGGTTACGGCGGTATGTTGCGCGCCGGGCTGATGGGCAAACGGACTTCGTCGAAACAGTGCCCGCTGGGCTTCCCGGAAATGCCGGCGGATTTCATCAACGCCTATGTGCTGGGCAACGTGGGCGTCACCGGCGCCATGATGGGTGCCTGCGCCACTTTCCTGTACAACCTGGATAAAGGCATTCAGGACATTCAGAGCGGCAAAGCATTGATCGCCGTCGTTGGCACCAGCGATGCGCCGATTCTGCCGGAAGTGATGGAAGGTTATCGCGTGATGGGCGCGCTGGCGGAAGACGAAGCACTGAAAAAACTCGACGGCATCAGCACTGATCCGGATTATCGCCGCGCCTGCCGGCCATTCTCCGACAACGTGGGCTTCACCATCGGCGAATCGTCTCAATACATCGTGCTGTGCAGTGATGCGTTGGCGTTGGAACTGGGCGCTACCATCTACGGCGCCGCGCCTGCTGTGTTCGTGCACGCCGACGGCATTAAAAAATCCATTTCCGCACCCGGCATGGGCAACTACCTGACGCTGGGACGCGCCGCGCATTTCGCGCAGCAATTGGGAAGCGATCGTCAGTCGCTGCAACGTTCCTTCGTGCTGGCGCATGGCACCGGCACGCCGCAAAACCGCGTCACCGAATCCCATGTGTTGGACAGCGTGGCGGAAGCGTTCGGCATCAGCGACTGGCCTGTTGCAGCCATCAAAGCGTATCTGGGCCATTCCATTGGCTCCGCGGGTGGTGATCAGGTAGCGGCGGCGCTGGGCGTGTTTGCCCAAGGTATTCTGCCCGGCATCAAAACCATCACACACTTTGCCGACGACGTACACCGTCAGCATCTGTCACTGAGCATCGATCATCGCCAGTACGACGAAGGCCATTTCGAGCAAGCGATTCTCAACGCGAAAGGCTTTGGCGGTAATAACGCCAGTGCTGTGATGCTGTCGCCCCAGCGCAGCGCCGATCTGCTAACGCAACGCCACGGCAAACATGCCTGGTTGGACTACCAGCACCGCAACGAATCCGTCCACGCGCAACAGCAGCAATACCGTGATCAGGTACTGCGGGAAATTCCGTCTTCGGTCTATCGCTACGGCGAGCCGGTGGTGGATGGCCACGAATTGAAAATTACCCGCGAACATATTCAGATCCCCGGTTATAACCATCCGGTAGATTTGGCCACGCCCAATCCCTATTGATTCATTCTTCATAGCGGCACGCTTAAACGCATGATAACGAAAACATTATCATGCGTTTAAGCGTTCCGTTTGCGCCTCAGTAAAATTTCCGCGCGACTTGTCGTCATAGAAGTCGCCGAAAAAATCATCACAAATTTCGCACGCCGATTCGTCAAACCCGAAATTTTCTTATATCTTTAGAACAGACCGTAAAAAATTACGTGCTGTTGGTGAATGGTGTTCTGTGATCCAGAACCCTTCACGACACCGGAAGAACGTTCACGGGTGTTACCCCACCCTCGTTTGGAAGGAGAAGTACCATGTTCGATACCATCGGGCAGGCGCACCTCAGCGAACTGCATTTCAAATCTGATGAGTCTGCACATCTACAGGCCATCATCGCCATTCACAACACCAAACTGGGTCCCGCATTGGGCGGTTGCCGCTGCATCGAATATGCATCGGACGACGCCGCCATTACCGATGCCATTCGCCTGGCCCGCGGCATGAGTTACAAAGCCGCGCTGGCGAAAGTACCCCAGGGCGGTGGCAAAGCTGTCATTCTGAAACCCAAGCAGGATTACGATCGCGCCGCGCTGTTCCGCGCGTTTGGCAAATTCGTCAACGAATTGGGTGGCCGCTATATCACGGCGGTGGACAGTGGCTCCTCACTGAATGACATGGATGCGGTAGCGCGGCTGACACCTTACGTGTCCGGCAGCAATATCGACGGGCTTGACCCTTCCCCTATGACAGCGTTGGGCGTGCTGGCCGGTATGAAAGCCGCAGCCTTTCATCGCTATGGCAACGCCGATCTGGCAGGACGCATCGTCGCCATTCAGGGCGTAGGCAACGTGGGTTTCGCATTGGCGGAATTGCTGCACAAAGAAGGCGCCCGATTGCTGGTAAGCGATATCGATCCGCATAAAGTCGAACAGGTCCGGCGCGCGTTTGGCGCTGAAGCCGTCACCCCTGAAAATTTCTTCCATGTGCACTGCCATATCCTCGCGCCCTGCGGTCTGGGTGCCATTCTGAACGATGCCACGCTGGAACAACTGGATTGCGACATCATTGCCGGTTCCGCCAACAACCAGCTGGCGGATGCGCGCCACGGCCAGATTCTGCATGAGCGCGGCGTGCTGTATGTGCCGGATTACGTGATCAACGCGGGCGGCCTGATCAAAGTATCGCTCGGACATTTGCAGCGCAGCGAGAGCGCCATTCGTACCAAAACCTGGGGCATCGGCGAAACCCTGCTGCATATTTTCGATCGGGCGACTGCCGAGAATTTGCCGTCATCGCAAGTGGCGGACCAAATGGCGGAAGAGATTCTGTATCACTGAAGCGCAACTAACTTCTGTGCTTCAGTCGAAGCTAAGGATGAGACGATGCTTTACACCCAAACACCGTACCAACAACACCGCTTCATTGACCCGGATGGCAATGCAACCAACCCGTTACCGGCGTGGATGAACGACACCAGTCTATTGCTGCGTTTTTATCGCACCATGACCTTGCTGCGCCTGTTCGACAAAAGAGTCGTCGCGCTTCAACGCACCGGACAAATGGGCACTTACGCTTCCTGCCTGGGTCAGGAAGCCATCGGCACCGCCATCGGTTGTGCGCTACAACCGCAGGATGTATTCGTACCCTACTACCGCGATCAGGCCACGCAATATCTGCGCGGTGTAGAACTGAACCGCATGCTGCAATATTGGGGCGGCGATGAATGGGGTAATCATTTCACCGGCGGCGCAGCGCAGGATTTTCCCAACTGCGTGCCGATTGCTACGCAAATTACTCATGCTGCCGGTATCGCCAGTGCGTTCAAGATTCGCGGTGAAAAACGTGCAGCCTTGGTGACCTGCGGCGACGGCGCGACATCGCGCGGTGATTTTTACGAACCGATGAACCTGGCCGGCGTCTGGCAGTTGCCGATGGTACTGGTGGTGAACAACAACCAGTGGGCCATCTCAGTGCCGCGCCCCTTGCAAACATCGGCTGTCACCATTGCGCAAAAAGCCATGGCGGCCGGCATCGAAGGTTTTCAGGTAGATGGCAACGACGTCTGCGCAGTGCACGATGCCGTGTTGTACGCATTGAAAAAAGCCCATTCCGGCAAAGGCGCAACGTTGATTGAAGCCGTCACCTATCGTCTGTGCGATCACACCACCGCTGACGACGCCACCCGCTACCGCGATCATCAGGAAGTGAATGCTGCGTGGACTTTGGAGCCGGTGAAACGTTTGCAGACATTCCTTCATCAACGCGGATTATGGGATGAAGCCAAAGAGCAATCCCTGGTTGCAGAATGTCAGGCTGAAATCGAACAGGCCGTGAAAACCTATCAAGCGCTGCCGCCTACGCCGGTGGACGAATTGTTCGATTATCTGTACGACACCACCCCACCCCACCTGATCGTGCAACGGGAACGGGCCAAGCAGAAGTCAGCACGACTGGCGGGAGGCAAACGTCATGGGCACTAACAGTATTCTGAACGACAGTTCGCTGACGACGGGTCAAAACGAACCGGCCACCCATGTGGTGACACTGGTGGAAGCGGTGAACCTGGCCATGGCCCGCGCCATGCAAAACGATGCCAACGTAGTGGTGCTGGGCGAAGATGTGGGCACTAACGGCGGTGTATTCCGCGCTACATCCGGCTTGAAAGAACGCTTCGGCTGCCGTCGCGTGATGGATACGCCGCTGGCGGAATCGTTGATCGCCGGCATCAGTGTCGGCATGGCAGCGCAAGGTTTGAAGCCGGTGGCGGAAATCCAGTTTTTAGGTTTCATCTATGCTGCAGTCGAGCACATCGTTTCCCACGCTGCGCGTTTGCGTAATCGCACCCGCGGCCGTCTGCATTGCCCGATGGTGATACGCACGCCCATGGGTGGTGGCATTCACGCGCCCGAGCATCATTGCGAAAGCACTGAAGCCATGTTCGCGCAGATTCCGGGTATTCGTGTGGTGGTGCCCTCATCCCCTGCCCGCGCTTATGGCTTGCTGCTGAGCGCGATCGAAGATCCCGATCCGGTGATCTTCCTGGAACCGTCACGTCTGTATCGCATGGTGAAACAGGAAATTCGCGACGACGGCGTAGGCCTGCCACTGGATACCTGTTTTACCCTGCGGCCCGGCAAAGACGTGACACTGATCACTTGGGGTGCTTGCGTACACGAATGTCTGCAAGCAGCACGGGAGCTTGAAAAACGTAAGGTGTCCGCCGAAGTGATCGATGTGGCATCGCTCAACCCCATCGATTACGACACGCTGTTGGCGTCGGTGGAAAAAACCGGCCGCTGCGTAATCGTGCAGGAAGCGCCGCGCCCGTGCAGTGTGGGTTCGGAAATTGCCTCCGTGATGGCGGAAAAAGGTCTATTGTTCTTAAAGGCACCGGTGGAACGGGTAACGGGCTACGACACGCCGATTCCGTATTTCCGCAACGAGCAGGTGTATCTGCCCGATGTGCACGACATCGTGACCGCCGCCGTACGCACATTGGAGTTCGCCTGAAACTAAAACTGTCTTAATTCGCAACTAGGATAAGCCACCAGACATAAGAGAAGAGGCATGAAATATTTCAAACTGCCCGATCTGGGTGAAGGTTTGCAGGAAGCGGAAATCGTGCAATGGCACGTCAAGCCGGGCGATAACGTACAACTGGATCAAACATTGGTTTCAGTAGAAACCGCCAAAGCCATCGTCGACATTCCCTCGCCACAGGCGGGCATCATTGCCGCCTGTTTCGGCGCCGAGGGCGACCTGGTGCACATCGGCGAGCCTCTACTGGAATTCGCCGGCGAGGAGCAGGAAGACAGCGGCACCGTCGTCGGCAAAATGGAAACCGCACAACACATCACGGAAGTGGATCATTTCATCATCGGTAGCGCCCACCGTCAGGGTGGGGGCATGAATCTGGCTACCCCCGCGATTCGAGCACTGGCCAAACGGCTTCACGTTGATTTAGGTCAGGTGAGTGGCAGCGGAAACGGCGGACTCATTACCAGCGCCGATGTGGAACGGGCCGCGCAGCTGACCCAACAGCATGGCGAGGCCAAACCTTTACGCGGCGTACGTCGCGCCATGGCGCGCAATATGGCAAAAGCGCATGCCGAGGTGGTGAAAGTCACCATCAACGACGACGTCGATATTCAGCATTGGCAGAAAGGCGAAGACATCACCATGCGCCTGGTTCGCGCGCTGGCCCATGCCTGTCTGGCGGAACCGCAACTGAACAGTTGGTATGACAGCCAGGGCGACAGCCTGCGGGTGATCGAGAAAGTGGATCTGGGCATTGCCGTGGACACGCCAGATGGTTTGTTCGTGCCTGTGCTGCGCAACATTACCAACCGCACAGCGGAAGATCTGCGTGAGGGTCTGGAACATCTGCGAGCCGACGTGCGTTCCCGCACTATTCCGCCGCAGGAAATGATCGGCGCCACGCTGACGTTATCCAATTACGGCACCATCGCCGGTCGCTACGGCAATCCTGTCGTTGTACCACCGACAGTGGCGATTCTGGGCGCAGGCAAGGTGTATCAGACAGTAGTGGCTGTGGGTGATGGCTTTGCGGCACACCGTATGCTGCCGCTCAGTCTCAGCTTCGATCACCGCGTGGTGACCGGTGGCGAGGCCGCACGTTTTCTAAGAGCCATGATGGATGATTTGCAGAAATAAACGCATCCGACGTAAACGACGCTTCAGCGGAATTTTTTCGGAAAATCGAGGCGTTCCAGCGTCGCACTGCCAGGCGCCAGCTCATTCCATTGTTTGACATCGATCTTCAATTGCACGATTGCGCAGGTGGGTAGCGCTTTCACCTGGCCAGGGCACAAGGTTTCCGCCAGATCTTCCAGGCCCGGATTGTGGCCGAACAATGCGATGTGCTTGCTGGTGGGAAAACTGACGCGCAAATAATCCAGCAGTGATCCCGCATCCACTTCATACACCTGTTCGCTGATCACGATTTTTTCCACCGGGTAATGCAGGTGGTGGGCAAACACGCGCGCGGTCGTCAAAGCCCGAGTGGCAAAACTGCTGACCCATTGATCTGGTAATTGCTCATACGTTGCGAACAGATCTGCCATGCGCGGACTGTCGCGCCAACCCCGAGCACTCAGCGGACGTTCGAAATCCTGCAGCGTTTCGTTGTCCCAACTGGATTTGCCGTGGCGGATCAGGGTAAGACGTTTCATTGTGATTCCAGCTTCCTGCCGTACTGTTTGGGCTTCTGGGAAAAAGCGCGCACATACAGTGCCCACGCCTTCTTCAGCAATCGGATTCGACGCTTGCGAATGCGGCGCAGCAGCGGCGGCTGATTACCCCAATCGCTGTCGCGCAGGTAATGATCCAGCACATCCAGGTCGTGCACCTTGCCGAGTAGCGAGCCCAGTTTGCGCAACTGTTCCTGCTGTCGCACCAGCCAACCGTCACTCACATCCAGCACCGACAATTGGTAATACAAATACTTCACCTGCTTGCGCCACTCATGTAATTCCTCGCCCTCACGCCGGCGCAACACACCACTACCAGCCTTGCGGCAACGACGGTAGGAACGCACCAGGGCCGCTACCAGAAAATCCTTGTCGTCCCGCTGCAGATCTCTCCATTGGGAACGTACCCATTCCAGATCCTCTTGCAGACTGGCAGGGGCCAGCTCCAACTTGACCGCCTGCGTCTGTGCCTGCACCTCGCGGCTGATTTCCCGCAATTGCGTCGCCACCGCGCGATCGCTGGCGTTAGCCACCTGGTTCAAGGTTTCCACCAGCACATGGGCATCCCGTTGTGCTGCAAACACCCGGGCTACATCCCGCAAGGTGTCGTTGATACCGGCCAACACTTCACGCGGTGCATCGGGCTTGTACAGCCGCGCCAATCCGCGCAATTGCTTCATCAGCACGCGCAAATCATGCACGGCTTCCTCGTCCAGCAGCGGCAACGCCAGCAATGCGATGGACTGATCCAGATAACGATCCGCCAGGATCATGACACTATCGTGAACGGTATGAGACATGGGAGGAGATTTCCTGATGGCAAGCGTCTATTGTGACCAGACTGAGCTTGTGCTGCAACGACGCGGCGTCAGGGTGCGTCACTGATGGGCATAGGCTGCGAAATACCGTAGCCCTGGGCATAATCGACCCCGATTTCGCGCAGTAATTCCAGAATACGCTCGTTCTCGACAAATTCGGCAATGGTCTTCTTGCCCATCACGTGACCAATTCGGTTGATGGATTCCACCATCGCATAATCGATGGCATCGGTTTCGATATCCTTGACGAACGTGCCATCGATTTTCAGGTAGTCCACCGGCAGGTTTTTCAAATAACCGTACGAAGAAAAGCCACTGCCAAAATCATCCAGCGAGAAGCGGCAGCCGATCTCACGGAATTCCTCCATGAACGCCAGGGTGCTGGCCAGATTGGTGACCGCGATGGTTTCGGTGATCTCGAAGCAGATCTTGTTGTGGGGAATGCCGTGCAGCTCGAACTGTTCGCGCAAAAAGGCGGGGAAATCCTCGTCCCCCAAGGTCAGGCCCGACAGGTTGACAGAACACAAGCCCCATTGCTCAACCCGTTCGCGATGCTGGGCCAGCCATTGGAACAAATTCCGCACAACCCAGCGATCCAGGAACGGCATTAAGTTGTAGCGCTCCGCCGCCGGCATGAAGGCGCCCGGAGTTACGATGCTGTCGTTATTGCGCATGCGCAGCAAGACTTCGTAGTGCGGCCCTTCTGCGTCTGCCACCACCGGCACGATTGGTTGCACGTACAGCAGGAAATGGCGTTTTTCCAGGGCTTCGTTGATGCGCGTCGCCCACTGCATCTGGCTTTGTTTCGCTGCCAGTTCAGTATCGCCCGGATCGAATTCATGCACGCGGTTGCGGCCGGCATCTTTGGCGGCATAGCAGGCGGCATCCGCCAGGCTGAGCAGGGATTTCACCGAGTCGATTTTTGGGCTCACGGTGACCAAGCCGATGCTCACACCCAGGGTGAACATGCGGTTGTCCCACACAAAGCGGAAATCCTGGATGGTGGTTCGGATCTTGTTGGCCACATGCACCGCGTTGTCGCCACTGCAGCCTTGCAACAGCACGCAGAATTCATCGCCACCCATGCGGGCCAACGTATCGCCAGACCGCATCTGCTGCTGAACATGCAGAGTGATCTGCCGCAACAATTCGTCACCGGCAATATGTCCGCAGGCGTCGTTCACCAGCTTGAACTGGTCCAGATCCATGAA
>DATLII010000503.1:0-5099 GCA_035539495.1 Dongiaceae bacterium | reverse complement strand
TCTCCTTCTACAAAGGCATCATGTCGCCGGAAGGCAGCGAAAAAGGCCTGCGCATCCAGCGGCTGGAAGTGACGCCCACGGCCGATACCGGTCGCTATCGTTTCAAAGTGGTGATGACTCAGGTGGCCGATAACGGCGACGCCATCACCGGCACAGTACAGGTCCGGATTACCGGCATGCGCGAGGGCGTGAAAGAAACCCTCCGCTTCGACAGCATCACGGCCGACCCGGCCACGGGCGATGGATTGCCATTCAACTTCCGCTTCTTTCAGGACGTCAGCGGAGAGCTTCAAATTCCGACGGGATTCTCCCCGGAACAGGTTGAGGTGATCGCCCAGGCGAAGGGCCGCAAGGCCACCCAGCTGGATCGGCGGTTTGACTGGAATGTACGAGAGGTAACGAGCGATGTGGGGAAAGGATAAAAGCAAGAAGGTCGATTTCGACCGCCACGCAGGCAAAACCACCATGATCGCCAAGGGCACCGTCGTCAAAGGCGATGTGGCGTTCGAAGGCGGGCTACTCGTGGAAGGTACCATCAAGGGCAACGTACGGGCCGAGCCCGGCAGCGAATCCCTGCTGCGATTGAGTGAAGCCGGCGTCATCGAAGGCGAAATCAGCGTGCCGCATGTGGTGATCAATGGCAAAGTGTCTGGCGACGTGCACTCTTCTGTTCATGTAGAGCTGGCGGCCAAGGCTGTGGTGAATGGGAATGTCCACTACCAGCTCATCGAGATGGTGATGGGTGCTGAGGTGAACGGCTCCCTGGTGCATATTCAGCCAGCCAAGGCGCTGCCCAGCCCGTCTACCGCAATCGATTTGGGTCGTAAACCCGCGAAAGAAGACAGCAAACCACCTCTGGAAACCAAGCAAAGCCCGGCCTGAAGGTCGGGTCTATTCTTGACTGGATTAGTCGGGCTTAAGATAATCCCGTATAGTAGTTGTTTACAGGAGAGAGCCCGGCATGTCCGATACAGCCATGACCTTTACCGACAGCGCCGCCCGCAAGGTGCAGCGCCTGATCGACGAGGAAGGTAACGTCAACCTCAAGTTGCGCGTATACATCACCGGCGGCGGTTGCGCCGGCTTCTCCTACGGTTTCACCTTTGATGAAGCGGAAAAAGATGGTGACACCCGGATCGAAAACCAGGGTGTTACGTTGCTGGTGGACCCCATGAGCATCCAGTACCTGACGGGCTCCGAGGTGGATTACACCGAGGGCCTGCAGGGTTCCCAATTCGTGGTCCGCAATCCCAATGCCACGACAACCTGCGGTTGTGGCTCCTCGTTCTCGATCTGAAACTTGGCTGCGTGTTGGAGACTTTCCTCGAATACGCAGCAACACCCCTCGCTTAAGCGACTGATCCCAGATGATAGTGTTTGCAAGTGATGTACTCGGCTTGCTTGGCATTTTATGTTTTGATGCCGGCCGTTGCTTTAGCTGCAGGCCATGAATTCGGCGGGGGAGTTCAGGAAAGAGTATTTCTAGCGCTGCCAGGCACGTGACAGCCCAGCAACACCGGACGCTTGGCGCCAGTGAATGGGGCCAGATCCAGTTTTTCACCGCGCACATGACAACGCGCCAGCCACGCAAACGCCATCGCTTCAACCCAATCCGGATCAATACCGATCGCTTGCGTCGATTCCACCGGTACGCCGCACAACGCTTGCAGTCGAGTTAGCAATACGCCGTTATGCGCGCCGCCACCACAGACCAGCACCCGATCACATCCGCCCTCTGACGCAATGGCATTCGCCACACTGACCGCAGTCAATTCCAGAAAGGTCGCTTGCACGATGGCAGGATCATAGCTGCTCAAGTCAGCCTTATGCCGAGCCCAGCCCAGATGAAACAGTTCCTTCCCCGTGCTTTTCGGCGGTGGCTGGAGGAAATAGGGTTCGTCCAGCAAGCGGGCCAGCAGGTCCGCATTGGGCTGCGCGCTGGCAGCCCAGGCCCCATCCCGGTCGAAAGGCTCATTCCGATGCAGTTGAATCCAGGCATCCAACAGGCCACTTGCAGGTCCGGTATCGAACGCCACTGGCGCGCGAGCATCCTTGGGCAATAGTGTGATGTTGGCAATGCCGCCCAAATTCAGAAGCACCCGGGTCTCGGTGGAGCTGGCCATAAAGGCCCGGTGAAAAGCAGGTGCCAGTGGCGCACCCTGGCCCCCGGCGGCCATATCCCGTCGGCGGAAATCGGCCACCACATCAATGCCGCACCGTTCGGCAATCACATAAGGATTCCCGATCTGTAGCGTAAAGGGGTGAGCCAATGTAGGCCTATGCCGCAACGTCTGACCGTGACTACCGATAGCGCGAACTCGCTCAGCCTTCACCCCGGCTTGTTTCAGCAGCGCCAGGGCAGCATCCGCGAACAGGGCGCCGACAGCCACGTCCATCTCTCCCAGCCGATCGACTTCATTCTCCCCGGGAAGGAATAACGACTGCAGTGCCGCACGCATAGCGACTGGATAAGGATGTAGATAATGATGGAGCAGGGCGGGGTGACTACCGGAGAAAGACACCAGCGCGGCATCAATGCCATCAACGCTGGTGCCCGAGATCAGACCTACAAACAGGTCCTCACTCATTGATGTCAGTACGGGCCACTTGTTCGCTGCGGATAGTGGCGGCGTAAGTAGCCAGCTGGCTCTGCATTTGAGCGGCCAACGCGGTGAACTTGGCTTTTTCCGATGCAGCGATGGGGTTCGCCATGGGTAGTTTCACAGTCACCGGATTGCGTACCGAGCCATTTACGTGGAACTCATAGTGCACATGCGGGCCAGTCGCCAGGCCGGTATTCCCCACATAGCCAATCAGCTGTCCCTGGTTTACCCGGCTACCAGCGCGAACGTTGCGGGCAAACCCATTCATGTGTCCATACAGCGTTTGAATCCCTTGGGCGTGCTGGATAATCACAACTCGGCCGTAGCCGCCTTTCCAGCCGGCGAAAATCACTTTGCCATCGCCAGTCGCCTTGATCGGAGTGCCCCGAGATGCAGCGTAATCCGTGCCTTTATGCGCACGGATGGTATGCAGAACCGGATGTTTGCGGGACAGATTGAAATGGGAGCTGATGCGGGCGAAATCCACCGGGCTGCGCAGGAAAGCCTTGTGCATGCTTTCGCCTTTCGGCGTGTAGTACTCGGCGCTACCATCTTCGGTCTCATACCGGATCGAAGTATAGGTTTTGCCTTCGTTGGTGAATTGTGCGGCCAGAATCTCGCCGTCCTTCACCTTCTCGCCATTCAGATAAAACTGCCGGTAGATGACCTTGAAAGAATCACCCTTCTGAATATCCAGCGCGAAATCCACGTCCCAGGCAAAAAGGTTCGCAACATCCATGGTCATGGAGGTGGATAAACCCGCCTTGCGAGCGGCCACGAACAGGGAAGAATCGATAGTGCCTTCAGCGTAAGAGGTGTAAGGAACCAGTTCCTGCGCAGACAGGCTGGCATGGAAACCATCTTCCTTCTTCTCTACCAGCAGGCTTTCGGTACGGGAAATCACATACTCAACCGCAGCCAAGCCAGATTCGCGGATATCGAACCGCAGGCGTTGGCCAGGGTGGATCTTCTTAAAGGCGGAAATGTCACCTTTGGCGTCCAGTATATTCTGAACGTCCTGGCGGTTAAGCCCGGCGCGTTGGAATACATGGGAAAGGGTGTCACCTGAGCGCACGGTCTCAGTTTGCCACAGATCCTGGGGCTCTGCCGTTGCCAGTGCTGCATCAGCTTCCGGCGTGGATTCAGTAGCCGGCTCTTCCTGCAGAGCTGCCTTCCCTTCTGTTTCTATTACCAGGTCGCGGGCAGCATCCAGCGCGGTCGGCGCTGCCGAAACCACTGGCGAATCCAGCCGAATAGTCTTGGTCGCTGTAGCGTCCGGCGAGGGCAGCAGCGTCAAAGCAACTACCATGGCGGCCGAACAAATGGCGGCTGCCAGCAGGTGCTTGCGCGGGTAACCTGGTGTAACAGTTTGTGCCTGAGCGTCGTTTAATTCAGCCATCGTAAAAACAGAGTCATTAATGCGCAAAATGGATGAAAAGTAGTAATTATTCAGAATAGATCAAAATTTATAATATCTGAACGTTATGCCTCGAATTGGGGTTTATATCACATAACTTTACACAATCAAAACCGTTCGTCACCCGCGCAACAACCCCTTGACTTTCTGCTCGCTGTGGTACAATGCGCCCCCATTTTTTCGAATGCAGCCAAACACTTCAAGGTGGAATCGTGACCCAATCTGTCGAAGATGCACTGGCCCTCATCAAGCGGGGCGCCGAGGAAATCCTGCTGGAGCCCGAGCTGATCGCCAAGCTTAAGGAAGGGCGTCCATTGCGCATCAAAGCCGGTTTCGACCCTACCGCGCCGGATCTGCATCTGGGGCACACCGTCCTGATCAACAAATTGCGCCAGTTTCAGGATCTGGGTCACCACATCCTGTTCCTGATTGGTGATTTCACCGGCATGATTGGCGATCCAACCGGAAAAAATCAGACTCGTCAGCCGCTTACCCGCGAACAAGTGCTGGAGAACGCCAAGTCCTACCAGGATCAAATCTTCAAGATTCTGGACCCGGCCAAAACCGAGGTGGTGTTCAACTCCACATGGATGGAAAAGCTGGGTGCTGCCGGCATGATTCAGTTGGCAGCCCAGCACACCGTGGCTCGCATGCTGGAGCGGGACGATTTCAGCAAGCGCTATAAGGGCGGCCAGCCTATCGCCATTCATGAGTTCCTCTATCCGCTGATTCAGGGCTGGGATTCCGTTGAACTGAAATCCGATGTCGAATTGGGCGGTACCGATCAGAAGTTCAATCTGCTGATGGGGCGGGAGTTGCAGAAAAGCCAGGGTCAAAGCCCTCAGGTGGTGTTGATGATGCCCATCCTGGAAGGCCTGGATGGAGTGCAGAAGATGTCCAAATCCCTGGGTAACTATATAGGGGTAAGTGACGCCCCCTCCGAAATGCACGGCAAGCTCATGTCCATCAGTGACGATCTGATGTGGCGCTATTTCGATTTGCTCAGCTTCCGTTCCAACCAGGAAATCGCCGATTTCAAACGGCAAGTGGCAGAAGGCACCAATCCTCGTGATATCAAG
>DATLII010000502.1:0-13355 GCA_035539495.1 Dongiaceae bacterium | reverse complement strand
CTGCATGATCCGACTCCTCTTGATAGGGGTGACGACTTGAAAGCACTTGTTAGCGATAGTGTCTTTTCAGATCCATCATTTACTGTATATAATTACAGTATATCAGGCAGCGCAGTTTGGCAAAGGCTTTTCACAAACTTTTTTCTCGGCACATCTTTCATCGGGCAGGCCCTGACAGAAGACAGAATATGACGCGAAAAATCATTCACATTGATTGCGACTGTTTTTATGCGGCGGTGGAAATGCGCGACGATCCCTCGTTGCGTAACCGGCCGGTGGCGGTGGGCGGCAATCCGGGCAAGCGCGGCGTGATCTCGACCTGCAATTACGAGGCGCGGCGCTACGGCGTTCGTTCGGCGATGGCGTCAGCCTATGCGCGGCGGCTGTGCCCGGACCTGATCATCCTGCCCCACCGCATCCGTTACTACAGCGAAGTGTCGCAACAGGTGATGCGCATCCTGCGTCAATATACGGATCGGTTCGAACCGCTGTCGTTGGATGAAGCCTATCTTGATGTGACAGACCAGACCCATTTTCAGGGCAGTGCTACCCGCATGGCCGATGCCATTCGCAAGCAGGTGCGGGCGCAGGTGGGGATTACAGTGTCCGCCGGAGTGGCGCCCAATAAATTTCTGGCAAAGATTGCGAGCGAATGGAAAAAGCCAGACGGTTTGTTCGTGATTACACCAGATCAGGTGGACACGTTTGTGCGGGATCTGCCGGTGGAACGGCTGCACGGCGTCGGCAAGGTGACCGCAGAACGCTTACATCGAATGGGATTCCGCACCTGCGCCGACATTCGCGCTTGCAATCATTTTCAATTCATCGAGAAGGTGGGCAGTTTTGGCGAGTATCTGTATCAGCTGGCCCACGGCCGTGACGAGCGCCAGGTGCAGCAGCGGGACGAACGCAAATCCCTGAGTGTGGAGCACACCTATGAACAGGATCTGCCTGATCTAAGCAGCTGCATTCGCCAACTGCCGGCATTGAAGGAACGCCTGGAAAATCGTCTGAGCCGCTCGCGGCAAAAAGACGACATCAAAAAAGCCTTCGTGAAAATCAAGTTCGCGGATTTCACCAGCACCACCATGGAATGCTGCGTGCAGGAACCGACGTTGCCAATCTATGAGTCCCTGTGCGACGAAGCGTTTCAACGGCGTGGCATTTCGGTGCGCCTGCTGGGCGTTGGCGTGCGCTTCAACGAGCAGGCAACGTCGTCATTCCAGCAGTTCGCGTTTAATTTTGGGTAAAGTGGTGTTCGAATAGATAGAAACGCCGATGCGCAGCATTCGCTCATCGGCGTTAATTGATACTCAACTGGCGGGCTTTACTGCACGGTCTCAGCGGACTCGATCCGATCCAACGCCTGCATGCGTTTGACTTCGTTGACGCTGAGTCCCAATTCCTTCTGGGCCAGATCAGCAACGTACTGACTCTTTTCTTCGTCACTCAAGCCATCAGCGCCGGGCGTACTGGACAACAAGCTCTTGTACTGCTGACGCTTCTGCTCCCAGGCACGATCTTCCGCGTCCATAGTCTGCAGACGACTGGCCGCCTCTTCACCCACCGATGCGACGCGAGCCTGATAAATTTCCTGCTCCGATGCGCCGCTCTTAACCAATTGCTGAGTCTGCTCCGCCAGATTCACCTGCACCATGGCTTGTTGCTGTGCCACTCGCACTGACTCCGGCAACGCCTGCTCCAACTGCTCACGAATGGCGGCCTTGTCTTCCTCCGTCAACCCATCCTGCTGCATGGCGATGCGGGCATCCAGGTAGGCCGAATTGGTTTGCGCCACTTCAGCGAAAAAGGCTTCATAAGCCGTATCGCCCAAATGTTGACGCCGCATATCTTCCAGCTGCTGCAATGCAGCTTTCATGTCGACTGGATTTTTGGTCAGCATCTGTTCCTTGTCGAAACTTTTTTCCCACTGATCGTAGGAATCGATGTAGGCAAAATAGTTATCCAACACTTGCAGTGCTTGGGACAACGCAGGTTCCTGCAGCGATTTGTACATGTTGCCAGCAATCAGATCGTGCAGCTGGTCAAAGGGAATGTCGCCAATGCCCAGCATGAAATAATCCAGCAAATCCTTCATCGATTCGTTCACGATGAGATTGCCATTTTCGTCTACCGCGTATTCACCTGGCAGATCCACATCCGCCAAGTAGGCCGGACGGTTGGCCATGAATTTTTCGTAATTGGCTTTGAGTTGTTCAGGCGTCGGTTTGCTTTGACGTTTCAGCACGTCGGCGGGACGCATTTCGGGAGCTTTGGCAGCAACGGCCTCAGCGGATTGGGACTGTGCGTTGTCAGACACAGCATTCTGTGAAGAACGGGTCAGATATTGGTAACCGCCTGCTACCAGTGCAACACCAACAACGGCAACCACTAAAGCGGATTTTTTCTTCATGGGCTTACACCTCTTATTACATCTATTCCTGAAACGAACACTGGACGCATCCGAAGATGCGTCCAGTTTTTTACCTGTTTATCGATATTCCGAACGGGCCACCATTACAGGCCGGCACCTTTCAGACGGTTGGCATGGGTGTAGTAGATGCTGGGGATGTTCATACCAAATGCGGTGATTGCCAGCGCATGGTTGATCGCATCATAGTGGTTGGCCTTGTAGTTCAGGCGCAGAGCCTTGCCCAGAGCCATACCGCAGGTAGGTACCAGACCGTCCCACTTCACCGCGCCATCGAAGAATTCAAAGGTGATCGGAATCACGATGGAATCGAACGGATCCAGCAGTGCGGTGTAGGGATCGTTGCCACCCCAGGAGTAGAAGGCGATGCCGTTAGCAGTGGCAGGGCCGCTGGCTTTGGCCAGAGTGGAGCCCGGGCCATTGCGGCCACCGTTGTCGTTCCAGCACTTGTAAGCGGGCATGCCGGTGGGATAGGTCGCGTTGAACGGTACATAGGAGACCGCGTGACTGGATCCCTTGGCCAGGTCCAGCATGGACTGGTCTACACGCAGCGGGCTGTTATAGCCGCCATCGGAACCCGGACCAGAAACCAGTTGCAGCAGTTCCAGCAACAGGGTTACGCCGGAGTCCACGATCTGACCGCCGATGCCAATCGAATCCAGGGTCTTGAGGAATCCATCAGCAAACTGGGTGCCTTCGTTCATACAGTGAGCGCATGAAATGGAGGCAATCCACTGAGGTTCCAGAGCAGCAACATAACGTGCAGCAGTAGCGCCTTGGCTGTGGGCAATGATATTCACCTTGGACGCGCCGCTCAGAGCCAGGATCTGGCGGATATCACCCCGCAGTTCCTCGCCCCGCTTTTCGTGCAGTGCCGCGTCGCTCATGGAAACCACGTAGACGTTTGCACCACGGTTGCGCATGTTGCTGGTGATGAAATACCAGTAGTCCACAATCCCCAGAATGCTGTCGAAGCCGAACGCTCCGTGCACCATGACGATGGGATATTTGGTTTTAGAGTAGGTACTGGCAGCATTGGCCGCAGGTGCCAGGAACACCGCAGCCAACATAAACACCAGTGCCGAAAGCAGTGGGGTCTGTTTTTTCATTTTTGCTTACCTTCCGTCAGGTCGTTTTTGTTGTGTGCTTTTTTTGTTATGTGTTTCGCGGGGGACACGTAAACACTGTTGAACAGACTAAGGGAGGGGTGACAGAGCCGCTTGTGACTGCCGGCCAGATTAATGCCTGATCGGGCCAGCCACGTTTTTTTACAGTTGAGGAACAAGACGTTACGAAAGGAGGGGCGGAATTGCCTCTGGAGAGGAGCAAAGATTTGACTGGTGAATCGGACGAACGGCAGTTTTAAGCCCGTTTTTGCCGTTTTAGGCCTGATAGGATTGGCCGCTGACCTAAATGTACTGAAACGTGCTGCGACCTGTTGCGAATTGTCTGCAGAATCTCTGCAACATGTCCGAATGGTCAATCACAAAATTCCAACACGTTCGGTATATTCCGGCCTAGGGGCGCTCACCTATAATCCCCAACACGAGTGCAAAAACAAGAATAATAGCGAAAAACACCTTATGGACCGCGACACTCCAATCATTCTGCCAGACTATGTTTTTTCCTATCTCGAGTTTCCCGAGCGCCTCGGGATCTCGCTGGACGATATCGGCCGCAAGGCCAACATCGACCTAATCGGCTACAAACACAATCCCCAGCCCATTACGATCAACCAGGCCGTGAAGCTGGTGTGCGCGTCTCTGGAAATGCTGAAGATGCCCTATGGGGGCCTGGCAGTGGGCCAGCAGATGCGCCTGACCTGTCATGGCATGGCCGGGGTATCGGCAATGGCACAGCCCACCTACGCAGAATGCCTGCAGGCTGCCAGCCGGTTGTGTGAAAAAGCCTTCCCTCCCCTCACCATGGAATATTTCGAAACACAGAACACAGTGGGACTGCGCATTCTGGAATGCATGTCGCTCGCCCCCGTGTCGCATTTCTTCATTGAATCCATCGCCGTAAACTTTTATAACATCCTGCACTTTCTGCTGGGCAATGAATTCGAACCGGAGTACATCTCCTTCGCGTATCCGGAGCCGAAATATAACCAGGTGTACGCGCGTTATTTCAAATGCAAAGTCCGTTTCAACGCCGAGCAGAGTGAATTTGTGGTGTCAAAGCAACTGGCACAACGGGAACTACTACTTGCCAATAAAGGAATTGCCCGTATGGCCGAACAGGACTTTTTGAAATCATTGCCATCAATCAATCTGAATTATCTGCCGAAGAAATTACGTCTGATTCTGATGCAAAGCGTGGGTGCATTTCCGTCACTGGAAACCGCGGCGCGCAATCTGGGCATGAGCGGTCGCACACTGAGACGCCAGCTCAACAGCTTAGGCACCAATTTTCAGAATGAGCTGGATTTGTTGCGGCGGGAATTTGCGATCAGTTATCTGACAAAAAGCGATAAATGCATCACAGAAATCGCGCTGATGCTGGGCTTCTGTGACTCGTCGGCATTCAGCAAAGCGTTCAAGAAATGGACCGGGGAATCACCGCGCGAATACAAAAAGAACCATGCGCTAGCGCAGTATCGCGATTTCCTCGGCGATGACGAGCTGATGCAACAGGATGCAGAACTCGTCGCGCCGATTTGATCCTGGCTGATTTGGTTTTAGCCAAACACAACCAGGATCAGCCAACGATCAGGATCAATTAACGCCAGGACCGGATTGCCAATTCAGTGAATTCCGATGGCTGCAATCCGGTATTCATCTTCAGCTCAAGCGACAGCATTTCGGTGGCTTTGCCATTGGTTTTATTGGTCATTACCACTTTGGCCGGTTTCCAGAATTTGTTGTCGAACAGGCTGTAATCAAACGCTTCCATGGTTTTCAGCAACTTGCCGGACTGATCGTAAAAATCCGCTTTGATCGGCCGGTAGTGTTCGGTGTCGATCCACAAACGGGTTTTGCTGTAGCTGGTTTCCAAACCGGTACTGGGAAAACGGTCGATCACGAAACAGGTCTGGCTGCCACAGGCTTCCTGATTGATCAGATCGAAGCGATATTGGCTGCTATTCTGATCCGACAGATCCTCAAACGTGAATTCACTGCCACGGAATGACGACGTACGGTTGGCGCCGGTGATACGTTTGAGCCGCTTGGTGGACGGCAGATACAACCACTGCTGATCCGCTTCGCCAGGCTTGGTATCGGTCAACAATGCAATGCCCTTCTCCCGCTGCGGCGCGGTGAAAATCGATAGGCTGTGCGACGTGCCGTCCTTCTCCACCAGCCCTTTCAGCAGCATTTCCCGTTCGCTTTTGCCGCCTTTTTCATCCACCAGTACCATGCGCACTTTATGCGTGGTGTCCTGAAACCCGCTGGCATTCTGCTTGGCCTTTTCGATGATGTCCTTGCCGGTGAGCGGCGCCTCGGCCTGACTGAAAGTGGCTGTCAGCAGCAGAATGCTGGCAACCATCGCTCGTGATACCAGCGCTCGTGGCCGGTGTAGACGTGACAGCGTTAAAAACGGCATATATAAGCTCCCGATTAAAAGTGGTAATAGACATCGACCTGTACGTAGCTATCCCTTTCGATCAGGTTCATTTTTTGTGAGTTGTCCGAAACCCTTAACAGATCAAACAGGGTCTGCGGCACTGTCGCCACATCGACGCTGGCCCAGTAATCCGGCTGCTCCAGCTGCTCGGCGAATTCCAGCACCCGATCATACTGGGCTTTGCTGATGGTGACATCGCCGACCAGGCTGAGCAGATAATCAATGGATTCTGGCGAGGCCGGGTTTTCCCGTACGAGCTGTTCAAAAAACGGTATGTAATCACGAGGATCGTAGCGGTCATCGTTGGCCATGAAATACTGCCCGGTGAGGTTCAACGTCCAGTGTTCACCGAAAGTGTTGGTCCAGAACAGGGTGCCGAACATTTCGTCGTACTGGGTATCCGCTACCACACCCAGGATCAGGTTACTGTCCCGTGCATCGTTCAGAGCCAACCGCGCCGCTACGCCCACATCGTGATCGAGCAGGGTGCTATAGATATGATCGCGGCTATCCCAAATGCCTTCAACGTACCAGGTCACATCCATGGCCGATCCGAACACTGAGCCGAAGGTGTATTCAAATCCACCAGCAGCGGATTCAAACTGCTCCAGCGATCCAGTCTGGTAGGTGTATTCCGCTTTCAGCAGCAGATCGTTCCAGGCGTATTGCCATTCCACGTTGGACTGGTTGACCTTTTCGTACACCGGGACCAGGAGGGGATTGTTGAAGTCGTAGTTGAAAATGAAATAGGGATCGCGCGTCATGCCGTAAAAATGGGACAAGGCGATATCCATGTCCCAGAGCCGGGTTTTCCAGCGGCCGGCAAAATCCCAGCGGTTGGTGGCGCCCCAGTCGTATTCGGCGTTGTCGTTGTCCGTCAGGATGGGATAACGCAGACGGCCATCCTCCCCCGGGTACCAGGCTTCGCGCAGACCGTACAGGGTGTACAGCTCGATCAGGTCTTCACCGAGGTAGAACGACAACGATGCCAACGGCTGACCCATCTTGCGCTGGAATGGCAGCTCTGCGCGGTCCTTCTGGTTAATCAGATCGGTGATCTTGAACAGTTCGTTCACACCCCAACTCACCTGCCCCACGCCGGCGCGGAATTGGTAGGCATCAGCGGAATGTAGCCAGAGCAATTCACGGATATCGGCGTAGTTGCGTTCGTCATCCACCGAGTCGCCACGAACAAAGACGGTGCCGGTCAGCTGATCGGATTCACTCAATGCCTGACTGTATTCCAACTGCACGGCGGCAGCGGGATATACGGTTTCATCGACGGTTTCCCCGGTCTGGGGATAGTAGCGGGTTTGCGCATTAACCCAGCCGGAAAACTCCGCGGGATCGGCACTGGCGGTGCTTGCGCAGGTGATCAGAGTGCAGAAAGCTATTTGTGCAATAGCGGTTTGGGCAAGAACAGGTGAGGCATCAGGGCGATACCACTTCGACTTCGTTGTTTTCATATTGGTTTTTTATTTTTTGGAGTCCAATTACATAACTGCTGCAATACAGCAGGACCACCGCAAACACAGGAAGAATAGTGATGAGCAGGTTGGGTGTATGAGCCAGCGTGTGCACGGTCACCATGAAGGCCAGGGAGAAGCCGCTGACCAACGCCACTGACAGGATGCGCCCCGCCAATGTGGCACCGATGCGCCGGTAAAAAAATTCCAGCAGGCTGCTGCCGACTGACGTAGTAATGAAACTGACACCGCCCTGGGACAAACCGGAAATCCAGGCGTGGTGAAGATCATGACGATTGGCCCAGAACGCCCAGGCAAACCAGGTGCCAGCCGACATCAAAGCCGCCACAAACACCCGCGCCTGGGGAGACTGGCGCAGAAGCGCCAGTAGCGACTGGAAACGATCAATCAGACTGATGATCATCCGGCTCACGGGTGGCGGGCAACAGCGGCAGTACGCCGACGTTGCACCAGCCACAACGCCAGCAATGCCAGCATGAACCATTCGAAGGAACCGGCGCTGCCTTCGGTGACCTGAACCCGGTCGAGATTGTCGTTAATGATGTCATCGATCTGGTCAATCGGATCCTTACCGTCACCGCCGGGAATATTGGGGATATTGCCGCTACCGCCCTCTGCATACTTTTCGTGGTCTTCCACTGCTTTGGCCTTGGCCATTTCGCAGCGGTCGCCCGGCAGTTGCAGTACACCACAGCGCCAGTCGATGGACTGCTGTACGGCTTCCACGGTGCCACGGTTGAAGTGGGTCAGGAAATCCTCGACATCGCCTTCGTAGATCAGGTCCACCAGATCGCTCAGGCTGTCAACGTCACCACCACCCGGGTTGAGGGTGCCCAGAATGTCCCCGGCCAGGTCGCCGATAACACCATTCCCAAGATCGATGCCCGTGAGTTTCTCCAGCAAGCCACTTTCATCCAGGCCAGCGACAAGATCGGCATCGAACGCTTTGAGTTGCTCTTTCACCTGATCCGCCAGCTCCAGGCCGTAACCGCTTTGTACCAGACCGAAACCATCCTCGAACCCTTCGCGGCCAGTGACTCCATCACGCAGGTTGGGCTCGGGCTCGATCACTTCCTTCAACAGCGGCAGATCAGCGATCTCGGCACTGGCGCGGGTGGCGGCATTGGGCATGCTGCCATCGCCTATGGAATAGTGCATACCCAGAGGACGCACGTCCTGGCCGGCGGGCGGATTGCGGAAATACTGGATGAAGTTGTTGCCGTCGGCGATGTCGACATAGTGCTGCATCATGGCCAGCACGAAGGTCAGTTCGGCACCGTTGGCGTTCTGCGGTACCACGTGACTGGTCATGTCATCCCAGAAGGTGGATTCAGAGAAGATGTGCATCAGACTGCCGGCACCGTTCACCAGATAGGTACCCTTCAGTTCGGGCGCCACGGCGCCAATCGCAGTACCCAGCATGGCACCCAGGGACATACCGTCGAAAATCACGCGGGAACCGTCCAGCCGGGGTACATTGGGGTATTTTGAATCGCGCCACTGCGACACGGCCTGCGGCAGCGCTTGTTGGGCGTGCTGGGCTACCACACTGTGATCCACCACCGCCTGCACGAACATGCCGAGCAGGTGCATGATGGTCATCGGGGACTGCACCGCCACCACAATGGAAGGTTCCTTGTTGCCCAGCGTCTTGATGCGGGCTCCGTGGTTGGGGTGGTCGATGGCCACGGTCGCCATACCCAGGCGATCGCCCATGACATAGCCGGACTTGGTCAATTCCTTGAAGTTGCCCAGACCGTGCCCCCAGATGGAAATGGGGACCGCGGAGTTCTGATCCCATTTCGGCAGCGTGAGAACGAAGTCCGTACGATTCAATTCCGGATCCAGGATGGGCTGGTAAGGCGTGTACACACCGCCGTCGCTGGCACGGAAGTTCACCAGGGACAGATTGCCGCTCAATGTGACCAGACCGTGAGTGGCATCACCCAGGCTGTCGCGGACTTTCAGATTCGACACGATGCTGGGGTAGCTCAGCGCGGTCTGCACCATGGTTTTCATGGGCGTGGTCACTTCGGCTTCGCTACGCACGGTAAACCAGGTCATGGCCAGAATGTCGGTACGGGCGATGTTGTTGCGGTCCACGACTTCCAGGGCATTCTTGTAGGCGTTCTGCACCAGAAAACCGGCTTTGTTCTCCAGCACCTTTTTCATGCCGACGCTGGGCGTGAAGGTGGTGGCGTTGCCGACTGCGGCGTCAAAGGGCGCTTTCAACAGCACAGCCACGTATTTGTGGCCGAACTCGAAACGGGCACGGGGCCAGCCGATGATGACCGGGCGGCGCTCGCGGAAATCCGCCTGCGGGTTGGCGACATGGCTGAGGGACACCACCATAGGCACCTGCTCATCGGATTCCATGTCGAGCACGATCAGATGGCCCGCGCCATCCGCCGGAATGGTTTGCAGCGGCCAGTTGGTCAGTTCGAACAACACCGGGCCCAGCGCCGAAAAACCGCCGCTGGGGTTGATGACCTTGCTGGGAAGGAAATTGGCGGGGAACTGGCTTTTGACCGGGAACAGCGAGTGTATCGTCCCTTCCACGTTGCGATCGAGAATGTTGTCGCTGTAGTTGTACTTGCCAACGGTATTGCGGAACAGGTCGCTGGGAAATGGCAGTGCGCAGGCTTGTACCGCGACATAGCTGCAGGTGCTGGAGGGCGAGAAACCGGCTGCCGAGGCTGCGACGGCTCCCACCATCAACGCCGATCCCATTAGCGTGCGGCACAATCCTTTGCCCAAGCCAGACAACTTGAAACGCGCGTTAGACTTTCCCATTGGTCATCTCTCTCTGAACATTTTAGAACTAGCTAGAGCTAGCTAGAACTATCTGTGCTGCCTGCATTGTTTTTTTCGTTCTGTGCTGCTGACAGTGATTGGACTGTCAGCTGCCGAACCGCAGGCAGATCTGGCGCAACCATTCAACGGCTTCCGGGTGCCGGACGACGGATTGGTGATCCGCCGGAACGCTGTGCCACTTTATGTTTTTATGGGTCTCGCCCCAGCCCAGATCATCGCGTCCATGAGGATGCAACGCTGCCTTGATCTGAGTGATATCGGCGTTTTCCAGCTCGTCACCCTGTCCGTAGGTTTCCAGGCTTTTTAAACGCTTGCGATAGGCGACGCTCCACTCTAGCAACAATTCCTCTGTAACTTCAATGTGTAAAGTAGCGAGATATTGTTTCAGCCATTTCAGTTTTGTTTGCAGTTCCGACAGCTGGTTGAAATCGGCAAAATCCTGTGGCGAGAGTCCCAATTCGACCGCGAACATTAATAGCTGGAAATCATCGTCGAACGTGATGGGATGCAGCCCCACGCCGAAGCCGCTGTCGAGCATTACCAACTTAGGCAAAGGGCGTCGCGCCGCTGCCAATTGTTTCAGTATTTCATAGCCTTGTACGCCACCCATGGACCATCCCACCAATAGGACGGACGACCAGTCCAACCCTGCTTGGTCTATCAGCCGTATGAAGCTGCTGGCGGCCTCTTCGATCGGGTTGTCCCCTGCTGCTGTCATCGGCGCTGCCAGTGCGTGCAATTTGAAATCTTTCAGCTGCGCCATCATTTGTAAATAAGCGCTGGCGATGCCGGCGGACGTGGGCAGGAAGATTACATTCAACGTTGAAGCGGTATCAGGATTGATACAGTCGAGCCGGTAGTCGTTGCCGCGCTGGATACAATCCTGCAATGCCAAAGACAGGAAACCAGAAGTGGATTGCTGCTGGATGGCATTCGCCAGTTCCCGCACGCTGGCGTACTGGAACAGGTGTGCCACGGTGAGCGCGGTGGAGAAGCGGCGATTGACTGCAGCCACCAGCTGCGTCGCATTGATGGAGTGGCCGCCATATTCGAAAAACGAACGGCTGACGTCGGTGACGGAACGCGCCAACACCTGGCTCCAGATTTCGCAGAGCGCCTGTTCGGTTTCGTTGGCTGCGGGTACGCCCTGTTGTGCGGCGCTGTCCAACGCTGCTCGAAATTGATTGGGCTCGGGCCGGTTCTGGGCGTCCAATTGCCAGCGCGTTGACCAGATCCGTTGCTCGATGACGGCATCACCTACGCGAGGCGCCAGATCACGCACGGCGTTTGCAAGCAGGTCGCGCGTTTTTTGTGGATTCTCTTTTTGTGGATCCTGCGCATTGGCGCCAGAGGGTGGTTGCAGATGCAGGCGTACTTGTTCGAATGCACCGTTGCACCAATCCAGCTGGGCAGACATGGCGTCGGCTGCTGGATCAACGCCGATGTAGTAACTGGCGGGCGGCATCTGCAAGGTTTTTTCCAGCCAGATCGAATCGCGCTGCACGTCGAGCGCAATCAAACCTTTGTTACGCGCCATGCGCAATTCCGCTGAGGTGA
Organism: Dongiaceae bacterium; assembly: GCA_035539495.1. Classification (GTDB taxonomy): domain Bacteria; phylum Pseudomonadota; class Gammaproteobacteria; order Pseudomonadales; family Ketobacteraceae; genus Ch67. Next base: position 1,499 of record DATLII010000502.1, on the reverse strand, counting down.
ATTGCTGCGCCATGCCCGTGCCTTGCCACACACTCCAGTTCAAACACCAGCTGCGAATGGTGGTGTTGGTGTTGAGATAACGGGTTAGCCAGACCTGCGCCGCGTTGGCGAGACTGTAAGCCGACACCGACTGGCCACCAAAATGGCTATTGAGAGAGCCGTACTGCACAAACGCAGCTTGCGGCCAGTGCTGTTGCAGGTAATGCGCCAGAGCAAAAGAGCCTTGAATTTTAGTGTCGGTGACGGCGTGCCAATGTTCGGCCGTCAGTTCCGACAGGGATTGCATGGCGAGATGGCCGGCGAGATGAAAAACACCGTCGAGACGCGGCGCATTCAATTGGGCCAATTGCGCGGAGACATCTTCGTGCAACTGGCCATCGTGAAGATGGGTTGCGTCGTTGCTATTCAGTTTCAGGTAGCGGATTCGATCCGCACCCAGCCGAGCGCAAAGTTGCTTGAAGCGAGATTGGGCTTTGCGGTTTTCATCCAGCGAGGAACGTCCCGTCAGAATCAATTTGCCGTTCAAGCGAGTAACGAGCCATTCGCACAAGGGTTCCGCCAGCGAACCGAGGCCACCGGTGATCAGCCAGGTGCCGTTGCGCGGCAAACCATCGGCTTGGATGAGATTGGCATCGACAGCGCACAGCACGGGTTGTTGAACGGGCTGGCCGTCGATCCAAGCGGGTTGCTGGGCCAGTGTTTGCAGTGCGTGACGGACGTTATCCTGTTGCAGCGCTTTGACGTTCTGCAGCAGGCTATGTGCGATCACACAACCGGTGAGGACGTTTAAGCCGGTTTCCTGCCGAACCGTTTCCAGCAGGGGTTTGAATAGTAGAACATCCTCGCTGGAGGTACCGGTGATGGCCAGGGTAATGCGGTGCGCGATGGCGCTATCGACCGTCCGCAAAACAGAAGTGAACGTGCGCGCTGCCTGAGTGATCTGCCACAAGCGATCGTTCAGTTGATTACCTGACAGAACGGTTTCTGCAGGCACGTTCAATTCACCCAACAGAATGAGCAGACGCTGGTCGGCATTTGCGGACAGGCCAGTCAGTTTGTGCGATAAATCGGCAGCATCTGCACGAACCCATTCAAACGTTGAATCTGCGTTTGCTTGCGATGGTCTTGAAAGCCGCCAACCCAACGCGAATAATGTCTGCACCCGATCAACGGGCTCACGATGGCGCTTGTTCCAGGATTCCACTTCCTGTCCATACAGGCCTTTCTCGAAATTTTTCTTGAACTGGCCGCGTTGGATTTTGCCGCTGGTGGTTTTGTAGAAATTATCTTTCTCCACTGCGATGACGTATTCCGCGGTGACACTGAAGGCTTCCGCTACGCAGGCCTGAATCTGGCGTTCCAGCTGAGTGGCATCCTGGGTATTGTCGCTAACATAAAACAGAACCAGCGCATCGCTGTTGGAACCGTCTTCCAATGCGACCCCGGTAGCGGCGACAAAGGTAGGCACGACGCCAGCAATATTGGCCGCCACTTGCTCC
>DATLII010000501.1:0-5717 GCA_035539495.1 Dongiaceae bacterium | reverse complement strand
GCGTAATACGCGCGCAAGATTTCCAGCACTTCCGGACGGCTGAAGTTATCCGGCACATCACCACCTTCCGACAACGCTTTACGCAGCTTGGTGCCGGACACTTTCACGTGATGGGAACCGTCGTGCGGGCAAGTACGCGCGGACGCCATGGTGCCGCACTTGTTGCACCAGAAGGTCCAATCGATTTTCAGCGGTTGGGTGACCAGCGCATTTTTCGGGATTTCCTCGAAGATGTGCTGAGCATCGAACGGGCCGTAGTACTCGCCCACGCCAGCGTGGTCGCGGCCAACGATCAGGTGCGAACAGCCATAGTTCTGGCGGAACAATGCATGCAGCAGTGCTTCGCGCGGACCGGCATAGCGCATGTCCAGCGGATAGCCGGATTGCACCACGGTGCCTTTCACGAAGTAGTTGTCGATCAGGGTACCGATGGCATCCTGACGTACTTCCGCGGGGATATCTCCGGGTTTCAGTTTGCCCAGCAGCGAATGCACCAGCACGCCGTCGCAGACTTCGATCGCAATCTTAGCCAGGTATTCGTGGGAACGGTGCATCGGGTTGCGGGTCTGGAACGCAGCGACGGTGCTCCAGCCTTTGGATTCCAACAGTTCGCGGGTTTCAGCAGGCGTCATGTAGATGCCTTTGTATTTCTCGGGGAACTCGCCCTGCGAGAATACTTCCACCGGGCCGGCCAGGTTCACGTCGCCCTGCTCCAGCACCATTTTTACGCCGGGATGTTCCGGGTCAGTGGTGCGGAAGATGGTCTGGCATTCGTGGGCTTTGTCGATGCTGTATTTCTCTTTCACCATCATCACGCCCATCAGCTCGCCGCTCTCGCCGTCTACCAGGGCGATTTCGCTGCCGATGGCGATGCTGTCAGCGGTGGCCTTGTCGACGGACTTGGTGATGGGGATGGGCCAGAACAGGCCACTGGCCAGGGTCATCTTGTCGCACACGGACTGCCAGTCGGCCTTGCCCATGAAGCCGTCCAGAGGGGTGAAGCCGCCGATGCCCAACATGATCAGGTCGCCGGTTTCGCGGGAAGAGAGGGTTACCTGGGGCAATTTCGCGGCGGCGGCCTTGGCGCTGGCCAGGGCTTCGCCTTCCAGCAGCAACGTTTTCAGCACATCGCTGCCGTGGGGCTTCACAAGTTTCGACATGGCAGTTCTCGTTCAAATACTTAGGGTTGGAAGAAAGTCATTTTTGCAATGGCATTGCATTATATCGATTCCGGCATGGCCCGTCAGGCGGATATAGGGATCTGGCTTAGGTCGAATCAGACTTAGCTCAGATCACTTTGGGGTCAGATCAGGCCGGGTTATCGATATCCACAAACTGGTGGGTCAGACCGAAGCGGTCGGCCAGGTAGCGGCCCACCGCCGGGGCACCATAGCGCTCGGTGGCATGGTGGCCGGCGGCAATATAGTGGATTCCGCGCTCCCGGGCTACATGAACCGTCTGTTCCGAGATCTCGCCACTCAGGAAGGCATCCGCCCCCAGGGCCACCGCCTGGTCGATATAGTTCTGGCCGCCGCCCGTGCACCAGGCGATCCGCCGCACTGGATGGTCACCGCCGGGGATCACCAGGGGGGCACGTCGCAGCCGTTGCTCCACTCGCTGGGCCAGTTGATCCAGCGGCAGGGGGGTGTCCAGCCGCCCCACATTGCCGACCGGACGAGCCTCACCCGGCTGCAGACCGCCTTCAATGATGAAACCCAGTTGCAGCGCCAATTGCGCGTTGTTGCCCAGTTCGGGGTGTGCATCCAACGGCAAGTGGTAACCGTATAGATTGATGCCGTGCTCGATCAGCGATTTCAGGCGCTGATACTTCATGCCAGTGATGGTGGGATCTTCGTTGCGCCAGAAATAGCCGTGATGAACCAGCAGCGCGTCCGCCTTCAGTTCGATCGCGCGTTCGATCAGCGCCTGGGTAGCAGTGACACCGCTCACCAGAATGCGGATTTCGTCGCGCCCCTGCACTTGTAAGCCATTGGGCGCGTAATCCTTGAAAAACTGCGGTTGCAGCAGTTGGTTGAGCTCGGCGAGCAATGCATCGCGCTGGATCATGAGGCTGTACTCCCGGCCCGGGCCGCGTGGTGCGCGACGCCGTTCCGTGTTAACGTGCTTCGTCTTATCGACATTCCGAATCACAATTATTCCAAACACTGCAACGCAATGGCCAGCGACTTTATGCAATCCCTAGCCCGCTTTCTGGTGACTCCGATTTTGGCCGGCCTGGCCATGGCAGTCGTCTTCCTGCTGCTGAACAATCGCGAACAACCGGTGCAACGCCAGGAGATCGTGCTGCTGGAACGCCAAGTGCCTGCGGTGAATAGCGGCGGCAATACCGGCCTGGCGGAAACCCCGCAGCAGGGATTGAGCGTTTCCCGTGGTGATCCGGTTTCATATGCCGACGCAGTAGCACGGGCGCAGCCGGCGGTGGTGAATATCTTCAGCACCAAGATGGTCACCCGTGATTATCACCCACTATTGGACGATCCCAATTTCCGCCGCTTCTTTGGCTTGAATGAAGCGCCCCGGCGCGAACGTATGCTGTCGAGCCTGGGCTCCGGCGTGATCGTGAGCCCCACCGGTTATGTGCTTACCAATAATCATGTGATCAGCGGCGCTGATGAAATTCTGGTGGCACTGGCAGATGGTCGTGAAACCCACGCGACCGTGGTGGGAACAGATCCGGAAACCGACCTCGCCCTGCTGTTTATTGAAATGCCCGACTTGCCGGCAATCACATTGGCCAAGAGCGAAACCATCCGGGTGGGCGACGTGGCATTGGCCATCGGCAATCCGTTCGGTCAGGGCCAGGCTGTCACCAAGGGCATCATCAGCGCCGTGGGCCGCCACAATAATCTGAGCGCGTTCGTGGATTTTCTGCAGACCGACGCCGCCATCAACCCCGGCAATTCCGGTGGCGCGCTGATCAATGCCGAGGGCGATCTGGTGGGCATCAACACCGCGATTTTTTCCAAGACCGGCACTTATCTGGGCATCGGTTTCGCGATTCCGGTCGACACCGCAAAAAGCGTAATGATGGAATTGCTGCAACATGGTCAGGTGATTCGCGGCTGGTTGGGCGTGGAGCCGCAGGTGCTGAGCGACGCGCTGATCCAGGCGCTGGATTTGCCCGATATCAATGGCGTGTTCGTGCGCGGTATTTACAAGAATGGGCCCGCGCACAAGGCAGGTATTCGTCCCGGCGATATCATTACGCACATCAATGGCGGTCCTATCAGCGATCCGAAAACCGCGATGAATTTGATCTCTTCCATGCAACCCGGGGATCAGGTGACGATACGCGTGATTCGCCAGCGCGAGCCACTGGAATTCATGGCCGTGGCAAGCTCCCGCCCCGTCCCCAGCAATTAAGTAATCGCCACAGAGAGGGTTCCGATGACGACAGCGGCTTCCACCCCCACCCTGCAACGCAACATCGGCCTGGTCGCACTGACTTTGTACGGTGTGGGCGATATTCTGGGAGCCGGTATTTACGGTCTGATCGGCCGCGCGGCAGGTGAGATGGGGCATGCCATCTGGCTGGCCTTTCTGGTGAGCATGATTGCGGCAGGCCTGACGGGATTGTCCTATGCCAGCCTGGGATCGCGCTTTCCTCGGGCCGGTGGCGCGGCCTATGTGTCGTTGCGAGCCTTCCGCAAACCGTTTATTTCCTACATGGTCGGGCTGGCGGTGCTGGCGTCGGGGCTCACCTCGATGGCCACCGCAGCGCGTGTGTTCGGCGGCTATTTGAATGGCATGTTTCCCACACTGCCGCCGCTGGCCATTGCACTGGGTTTTTCCCTGCTGATCGCTGGCATTGTGTTTCGCGGTATTCGCGAATCGCTGGTGGCCAATAGCGTCTTCACGCTGATCGAAATCAGCGGCCTGTTCCTGATTATTATGACCGGTCTACCGTATCTGGGCTCGGTGAATTATCTGGACGCGGTTACGCCGCAGAATCTGGCGGGTGACATCAGTCTTTCGTTGGCGCTGACCGGCGCGGTGCTCACGTTCTATTCCTTCGTTGGTTTTGAAGACATGCTGAACGTGGCGGAGGAAGTGAAAGAACCACAAAAAAACTTGCCCGCCGCATTGCTGATGGCGGTGCTGATTGCGTCGCTGATCTACATGACCATCAGCCTGGTGGCCGTGTCGGTATTGGCGCCAGCTGCGCTCGCAGGTTCGTCGCAACCGTTGGTGGATGTGGCGGCAAAAACCGCGCCCTGGTTTCCGTCATCGGCGTTTGGATTGATTGCGATGTTCGCCGTGGCCAACACTGCACTGCTGAATTTTGTTATGGGTTCGCGCCTGCTTTATGGCATGGCATCGCAAGGATTGGTACCTCGCCTGCTGTCGCGCATCCATGCCGGCCAACGCACGCCGCACATCGCCATTCTCGCGGTGTGGGCGATTTTTGTCGTGCTGGTGTTGGCTGGTGATATCTCGTCGCTGGCGCGCGCTACCAGCGTGTTGCTGTTGAGCTGCTTCGTGCTGGTGAATATCGCACTGGTGGTGCTGAGAACCCGGGAATCCTGGGACGGTTATTTCAGCGTTCCCATTTTTATACCGGTGCTGGGCGCGCTGGTGTGCCTGGCTATGTTGAGCCAGGCCAAGCCGCCGGAGCTGACGATGGCTGGGGTGATTCTGGCGGGCATTCTGGTGTTGTATTTCGTGATGAGGCCGTCGGCGGACGCGATTGAGAATATGGATGATTAGCCTGCGGGTTCATTATTGCATCCAGTCGCATCTGCTGCCGCCAGGCGGGTGCATCCACCAGAAACAGCGGCGACGCCGGCGCCATGGCCTTCAGGTATAAAGCCGCCATGCGACGTTGCGACTGCCAGCCATTCTGCAATATGTGCAGACACTGCTGCTGCGTGATCGGTGCGCCGAACAGATAGCGGGTGTCCGCAGCGAAACCGGCGCCGTGCTGCAACCACCATTGTTCCAATTTTTCCACTGCGGGCCAGGGCAACGCATCGTCCGCATCCATTTCCACTGCTTCGTTTTCCGGATCATCGTCGGGGCCCGCTGCAAACGTCGGCGGTGCCGTCGCCTCCAGCCCATGCTCCACCAGATCCAAACCCGTGATGGTGCAGAACGCATAACCTGCCAGACGCGCGAGCGCGGGATTCTGCATCAGCCGTAACAGCGACGGAATGTTGGCTGTGCTGCCCAGCATGCCGGCTAGCTGAATCAACATGCGAGCGTCACCGCCCTGGCGAGCAACAGCCGTCAAAAAGTTCTGCAAGTCCGCCATCGGCAAACACAGCGTCAGCAACGACAAAGCTTCGTATTGCCAGGGCGAATCGGCAACGGCTATTTCCTGCAATACCACAAGCGAGTGGTTGTGATCCCCCAGCAGAATGCCAGCGCGCGCGGCAAGAAAGCGGATTTCGGGATCGGCAGCTGGCAGCAGCCGCTGACAGTGTGGCAGCAAATCCATCAGACCAATTTCCGCTGTGGCATTGAGGGCAACGGCCTGCAATTCAGATTCAGGACGGGAAAGCGCCCATTCGAACAGCGTATCCGCTGGCGTTTGCTGTTGCCGCAACAGATGCAATGCCACATTCCAGCAAAACGTGGATTGTGTAGTTAGCAGCGGCGAGATCAGTGGCTGGCTAAACGCCGGCGCAACCCAGGTCAATCCATTCAGCAGACCCGATCTGAGTTCCGGCAGGGTTTCCGCCAGCGTTAACAGTTGC
>DATLII010000500.1:0-5289 GCA_035539495.1 Dongiaceae bacterium | reverse complement strand
AGGGTACTTGTGGCGTGTCTTGAAACACAAGACCAACTGCCGAACTCTCTACGGTGCCAATTCCGTTCGCCGCGATCAGATTCAAACTATTCGGCTAGCGCTGTATAAGCGAAGATGGTGCCACCACACAAAGCTGAGTGGAGCGGGCGGGATTTCGGGGACGTCAGCGGCCAGGGATGGCCGCAGTCGAGCCTACAGGGATGTACTTGTGGCGTGCCCCGAAAACCCGCCCGCTCCTCTCAGCGTTTCGTCAAGGCACAAAATCAGACAAATCACTCGTCAATCAAACTCTTCTGCTTACTCTTCCGATATTCCACCGGCGTCAACCCCACCCACCTCTTAAACGCCCGATAAAATGTACTCGGCTCCGAAAACCCCGTCAGATACACAATCTCATCAATGGACTCATCCGTCCGCGCCAACAGCTTCTTCGCCAGGTTGCACCGATAATCCGCCAGCAGTTGATTGAAATTCGTATCCACTTCCGTCAGCTTCGTACGCAAACTGCGGGGCTTGATTCCCAACCGCTCCGCCACCGTCTCCAGATTCGCATTGCCCGATTCCAGCAACTCACCAATCAATCGGTTCACTTTCGCAATAAAATCCTGCTTCTCCAACTTCGCGACATGCTCACTCGCCAGCTGCTCATGCAAACGCAGCAACTCCGGTTCCGCATGACTGGACGGCAGCGTCATAATCTCCTGCGCGAAATAAATCCGGTTCCCCGGCTGGCTGAACAACACCGGGCATTTATAAACCCGCGCATATTCCTCAGGATGCTTACCGGCAGCGTGCTCGAAATGAATTTCCAGCGGCTTGAAGCGGCCCTCAGTCACGTAATCGAAAAACTTCAACACCCCGATCACAACGCATTCACTCAGGTGCCGCAGACCACCAGTGAAGGTAATATTGCCCACAAAGTAGCCTTTGGCATCCTGATCCAGCGTCGCGTTCACCGCATCGCTCAGCAGACGCTGATAATTCAACGCCCGCTTCAAACCCTCGCCAAAAGTGCCACTGCTCAGAAACAGATATTCGATCACCTGCCCCTTGAATACCGGAATATTTTCTCCCAAATGCAATCCGATATCGGAATCACCGGTGATATCCTCAATCACGCTCCAGAACAGCGTTTGAGCAGAATGCGGCGTACGCAAATCCTTCTCCGCCAGCTGCTCGTGTTTCAATCCGATGCGACGCAGCACCTCGAAGGCATCCACCCCCATGTCCTGCATAGCCTGGTAGGCGAGCCGTATCATCACACCCGCATCGGTAAATCCGCTCATTAGAACCTGCTGTAGGGCCTATTGCCCAGGGGAAAGAAAGAGAACCGGAATCAGTCCAATAACTGCATGAAATACCGAAAATTTCCGGCAAGATTGGGGTAATGATAGACAGCACGGCCACCATTGACAATAGCGACGCAAACCGCCTCCAGCCCCCGTCGCCATTGACTGCGCCGACTGTCCGCAATGGGTTCAAGGCAATTGCGGAGCCCCTTGATTCCTTTATACTTTGCCCCACTTTGCAGCCCCACAACCGGCGCCGCATCACCGATTCACCCGTCCGAGGAAGGCGACATGTCAGCAACCATCGAACTCGACCAGGCACCCTCCACCCTCAATCTGTACCTGCGCGCAGCTACCGCGAAAAAAGCCGGCCGCTTGCAGGGGGATGCTCTGCCCAAGGTCAAGGTGTGTCTGAAGAACGCGACCGCCAATCCGAAGAAGCTGGCGATGTACCGTCAGGTGTGTGGTTTTCCCGTTAGCGGCAGCATGCCAGTTACCTATCCTCATATCCTGGCTTTTCCGCTGCACATGGAAATCCTGGTGAACCCGCTGTTCCCGTTCCCGCTGCTGGGCCTGGTGCATGTGCGCAATGAAATTACCCAATACCGCGCCATCGGCAATCAGGAGCCGCTGGATATCGAATGCGAACTGGCTGGCCCGCACACCGTGGCCAAAGGTTTGGAATTCGACATCGTCACCAAGGTATTCGGTGGCGGCAAGCTGGTGTGGGAAAGCGTGAGCACCAACCTGTTCCGCACCAAAGGCAACGGCGAGGAAAAGAAAGACGGCGAGAAAAAAGAAGACAACTTCTCCGCCGACAACATTGATTTCTGGAACGTGCCGGAAAATATCGGCCGTCGTTACGCCAAAGTATCCGGTGACACCAACCTGATTCACATCCACGCCATCACCGCAAAAATGTTCGGCTTCCCCCGCGCCATCGCTCACGGCATGTGGAGCAAGGCACGCGCGCTGGGTGCACTGGATTCGCACCTGTCGAAAGGCCCGTTCAAGGTGAGCGTAGCGTTCAAACTGCCGGTGTTCCTGCCGAATAAAGTGCAGTTCCTCTACACCAGCACTGGCGATCATATCGAGTTTCGCATCAAAGACCAGCAGGGCATCAAGCCTCACATGGCTGGCACGATCGAAACGCTGTAAGCGCCTGCGGGCCGGCTCAGCCGGCCCTTTTCGTTTCAGGCCTCCCCATGCCGGCGCCCACCGTCACCTTGCCTACCGGCTATCTGCTGCAAAACGGCCGTCGTGTGCTGGAAGGTGTCCGCGCACTTTACGAAGACCTGCTCAACGATACCGAACGCCAATTTCTCGACCGTTTCGATCAGCTACCGGATGACGCGCAAAGCCTTTACCTGCGTCTGCTTACACGTCGAGGCCCGTTGCTGGCCATCGACAGTTTGAATTATCCGGAAGTGCCGTCCACAGAATCCGCGCTGGCGCATTTGTTGGAACAGGGTTTCGCCAGCCGCAACCCGGATGCCGACGTAACCGATTGGCTGGCGCTGTTAACGAAGCCTGAACTGGTGGCAGCATTCACCGGCAAAGCAGCCGCCAAGTTACCGCGTGAGGCACTGGTGCAACATATCGTTGAGCGCACGACACCGACTGAAATTCAACAGGTCATCGCGCAACGGCGCCCCTGCGTGCGCGCAGAACAGCGCGAGGTATTCGCCACCTGCTTGCTGCTGTTCTTCGGCAACAACCGCCAGGATCTGAGTGAATTCGTGATCACCGACCTGGGTCATGTGTGCTACGAATCCTACGATTTGTCGCGGAAGACGCGGCGCTTCAACAGCCGGGTAGAAATCGATTGTCTACAACACTATTTCGGCATTGACGAGCAATGGCAAACAGAGGAAGCCCTGCAGAGTGCGGAACAGCTGATCGCCCTGCACCTGCAATTGCCCTTTCACCAAAACCTGCCAGAACTACAGCGCCGCCACGAACGCATCGCGCTTGGCGTTGCGCGTCAACTGGAACGACTGGAACAGGTCGACGCGGCCCTTGCGATTTACAGCACGTGCCAGCAACATCCCAGCCGTGAACGGCAGGCGCGCATTCTGGCCAAACAGGGCAAACCCGTAGCAGCACTGGCCCTGTGCGAGGCCATCCTCATAGACAGCCATCATCCCGAAGAACGGGAGTTCGCAGAAAAATTTGGGTCCACTCTGGCTCGCAAGCATCAACAGACTTTTCCCACGCCGACAGCAGATGCCGACGCAGTCGACACATTTCATTTGGAACTGCCCTATCGCGACGAACCGGTGGAATTGCTGGCGGCTGAAGCTCTCAGCGACGATCAGCATCAATGCATTTATGTGGAAAACAGTCTGTTTTGCAGCCTGTTCGGGCTCTATTGTTGGGATATCGTTTTCACGCCGCTGCCCGGCGCATTCTTCCATCCCTTTCAAACCGGGCCCCACAATTTACGCAGCGAATTTTTCTACGCCGACCGTCGCGCGTTGTTGGAAGAACGCTTTGCCGCTATGGCAGTGCCCGGCTGGCAGGAGCATATCTGGCATCATTATCTGCACAAAGCGGGCATTGCGAATCCGTTCGTATTCTGGGATTGGTTGACGCCGGAACTGATTGAACTCACCTTGCGAACCATTCCGGCTGCTCATTTGCAAACCATTTTCCGCCAGCTTTGCCTGCACCCGGGTTTGTATGCCAGCGGCTTTCCCGATCTGATTCGTTTTCGGTTTGATGCAGATGATGCGGCAGACACCGCGCTCCGCTATGAATTAATCGAGGTAAAAGGCCCGGGTGATCGACTGCAATCCAATCAGCGCCGCTGGTTCCGACGCTTCCGCGAGGCAGGCATTCCAGCACGACTGTTGAATGTGAGCTGGCAGGACACGCCGGAATGAGCTTCCGCAACTTTCGCATCAGCGTCACTGAACTGGCTGAATTTTGCTGTCGACAAGGTGATCTGAATTTAGGGTTGGAACGCACGCCATCCGCGCAAGACGGTCAGCGCGGACAACGCACCGTGCAGGCACAACGTCCACCTGCCTACGTGCGTGAAGTCAGTGTAAATGCCACCTTCGGCACCGACACTTTCCAATGCACGTTGGCGGGACGTATCGACGGCTTGCAGGAACACAATGCGCTGCTGCAGGACAATACAGCAGAACAAGAGGGCAATTCTCATAGCGACAACAACCTGCTAACAACAAACAATGCCTATACCCTGATCGAGGAAATCAAAACCACTTATTGCCGCGAACCCGATTTGCCGCTCGCGCAAAAAGCCGTCCACTGGGGACAGTTGAAACTGTATGGCGCACTCTATTTGCAACAGCACGCCGATACCCACCTGGATCTGCAACTCACCTATTTCAACCTGGACGACGACAGCACGTTCTTTTTCAAGGAAACCGCGACCCGCGCAGAACTGGAAACCTTCTACAACGACTGTATCACCCGCTACACCCAGTGGCTGCAATTGCAATGCGCACATCTGGATCAGCGCGACGCCTTTCTGCAAAGCCTGCCTTTTCCCTTTACCGATTTCCGCCCAGGCCAACGCACGCTGTCTGTACAGGCTTACCGGGATCTGCGCGACGGCACACCAGCGCTGTACCAGGCCGCAACCGGGTTGGGCAAAACCGTGGCCTTGCTGTACCCCGCACTGAAACTGCAAGGCGAAGGCAAGGTACGGCAGCTGTTTTATCTCACCGCCAAAACCAGCGGCCAGCGCAGCCTGACCCAGGCACTGCACCAAATCGCACGCAATCAATCAGAAGCATCCGATCAAAAGGCTTCACACGCCGTCGTTCCCCTGCGCGTACTCTTTCTCGGCGCCCGCGAACGCTTATGCTTTTGCGGTGGCATCGACACCCGCCTGTGCGACTGGCAAACCGGTTACTACGATCGTCTCGCCGATGCCCTGTTCGCGTTCCAGCAACAACCCCTCTTCACCCAGGACGACCTGCTGCAACTGGCCCGCCGCTTTCATCTGTGCCCGCACCAGCTCAGCCGT
>DATLII010000499.1:0-5223 GCA_035539495.1 Dongiaceae bacterium | reverse complement strand
TTACTGATTCAGCCGTTGCCCGGTCATGATGCAGCTATCTTTGCGGCCGTCGCCCATATTTTGTTGCGCGATGAAACCTACAACAAAGCATTCTGTAACCGTTTTGTTGGGCAGCTTGAGGAATTGCGTGCGGCGGTTGCTCCATTTACACCGGCGCTGGTGGCAGCGCGTGCCGATGTTCCGGTTGAGCAGATTGAACTGGCAGCACTGTGGATCGGTGAGGCGAAGCGCCCCTTTATCGGGAGTGGCACGGGCCCCTCCATGTCTGCGCATTCCAATTTGAACGATCATATGATTGAGGTTGTGAATGCCTTGGTTGGCGGTTACAAGCGCGTCGGTGATTGGGTGCGGAATCCGGGCACATTGAAGCCGAAGCCGGGAATCTATGCGTCCGTGGTGCCCGCTCGACGCAGTTGGGAATTCGATCCCAAATGCAGAACAGTGGATATCGGTACCTTGTATGGCGAGTTTCCATCGGCGCTGTTGCCGCAGGAAATTGCCACTCCTGGCCCCGATAAAATTCGCGCACTCATTGTATTTGGCGGCAATCCCATGATGGCTGTTGGCGACCCTGCTGTGGCCGTTCCGGCCTTTAACGATTTGGAATTGCTCGTTTCCCTCGATGCCCGCATGAACGAAACGGCGCAGCATGCGCACTATGTCATCGCGACCACGCAACATTTCGAGCGCGACGATCTCAGCATTCCGGGTGACAGCCTATACCCCGAGGCATTTGCGCAATATGCACCGGCTGCCTTGCCCAAGCCTGGCGACACCCTTCACGATTGGGAGTTTTTCTGGGGCGTCGCGTCGCGAATGAAAATACCGCTCACCCTTAAATATTGGAACTACGGACTTAACTACGCCAAGATGCCTGGCGGCCTTGAGCTCGACATGAACAATAAGCCGCTTGAAGAGGATATGTTCCGGTATTTGTGCAAAGACAGTGCTGTGCCGTTCGATGAGCTGGTGGCAAACCCCAGTGGCGTGCGCCCGGCTTTGGCGCCGCAATATGTGCAGATGGCAGAGGATAATGGCGCACGCCTGCAACTCTGTCCTGCGGATGTTGCCGCCGAATTGCAGCAAGTGTTGTGCGAAACATCCAACCCCCTTTTCAAATACCATCTGATTTGTCGCCGCATTCTGGAGGCGATGAACAGCGCTTATCGGGATTCCGAGCGAACACTTAAACGCTATCCGGTGAATTGGGCGTACATGAATGAGGAAGACATGCAGGAAGAGGGAATTACCGAAGGCGCAGAGCTTGAAATCGTCTCGGAATCCGGCTGTGTTACCGGAGTGGCGAAAATTGACAAAGGGTTGCGCAGAGGTGTGATTTCAATGACGCATCTGTATGGGTCATTGACTGCGCTGCAAAATCCATTTGCGGATCGCGGCAGTTTTACCGGGCAATTAACATCGCTGGATAAACATTTGGAACCCATCAACTTTATGCCGCTATTTTCCGGCGTTCCGGTCAATATAAAAATCCCTGTCACGGCGTAGCCGTTAGTTTGCTGATTCTGTGCCGTAAGCGGGCGAGGTCAGAACGATAGTTACATAGAAGAAACAAACAATTTATAAAAAGCTACCTCGCGGACAAATACGCGTTGCAGCTTGCCGCTAAACTTATCCGTGGACCGGCATAACGCCTCGCCTATGATTGCTCATGCAGAGCCAGGGCAGTGCGATTGCTTCGGATACCTTGCGATATTGTTCGACACAGGGATGCGGCAATGAATATCGTCTCGCCAACTACATTACTCCTCCCGGAAACGAAATCAGGGCCCAACAACCCGACGCTTCCCGTAGTCATCTATCGCGGTGTGTTCGATCGTCAGGTCGCCGAAAAGGACAAGCTGTTTCAGCAGTGCTTCGGCCAGAGCGGCTGGAAAGGCGTCTGGAAAAACGGCATCTACGATTACCACCATTTTCATCCGTCATCGCACGAAGTGTTGGGCATCGCGAAAGGCTCCGTGCATCTGATGCTGGGTGGTGAAAATGGCGAGGAATTGATGCTGGAAGCCGGTGATGTGGTGGTGCTTCCCGCAGGCACTGTCCACAAACGCATCTCGGCATCGGAAAACCTGGTTGTCATCGGTGGCTATCCGCCAGGTCAGGAAGACTATGAAGTTTGCCGTACGCTGGCCGACGCTAAAAGCACAGAAGACGTTGCCCAGAGGATTGCGCAGACAGCAGTACCGAAAACCGATCCCCTCTACGGCGAAGCAGGCCCTTTGCCGAGTATTTGGGGCTAATGTATGGCAGCAAAGGCAGCATCGCGTCGAACCCCTGCGCGGAAGCATCCTTCGAAACGCGCCAAACCTCAGCAAGCCCGCGTCATACTTCAGCAAGAAAGTTTGCGTTTTGTTGCCGATACTGATGCCGGGATTACGCGGAAAAAAGTGGGCTCTGGATTTCGCTACTATCGCCCAGACGGCAAGCCGCTGCGAGATTCAGCAACATTGGAACGCATTCGGTCGCTGGCGGTTCCGCCAGCCTATACCAACGTTTGGATTTCACCGATCCCCAACAGCCATTTACAAGCCACCGGCCGTGATGCAAAGGGCCGCAAGCAATACCGTTATCATCCCCAGTGGCGGGTGTGGCGCGATGCCAACAAATACCACCGCGTGCTGGCCTTTGGTAAAGCCTTACCCAAAATCCGCCGTCAGGTGCAGAAAGATTTGAAGCGACCGGGCCTTTGCCGCGAAAAAGTATTGGCCACGATTGTTCGGCTATTGGAAGTCACGCTGATCCGCGTTGGCAATGATGAATATGCACGTAGCAATCAATCCTTTGGTCTCACCACGTTGCGCGATCGGCACGCCAGTGTGCGTGGCAGCAAGGTTCAATTCCGTTTTCGCGGGAAAAGCGGCAAAGCCCACGAGATTGAGCTGAATGACAAAAAACTCAGCAACATCGTGAAGCGCTGCCGCGATTTACCTGGCCAGGAACTGTTTCAGTATATAGATGATGATGGCAGTCGCCACTCCATTCGTTCGCAGGATGTGAATGACTATCTGCGGGACATTACCCAGGACGACTTTACCGCAAAGGATTTCAGAACCTGGGCCGGGACGGTATTAACCGCCACGGCACTGCACGAAATCGAAACCTTTACGTCTCAACGTCAGGCGCAGAAGAATGTGCTGAGGGCAATAGAATCGGTGTCCTGCCTGCTGGGCAACACACCGGCTATTTGTCGGCGCTGCTATGTCCACCCCGATATCATCGAGGCTTATCTGGATCGTACTTTGTCAGACAAGCTGCAACGCAGCCGCGCAGCTTCAGACCGTTCATCTCATGGATTGCGGCAGGATGAGAGAGCGGTGATGTCATTGCTGCGTTCCCGTCGTTAACGCTGACCATTATTAGCCTTTCAACGTTAGCAGCGGAATTACAGCTGTGGCGCTGAAAAGCCTTTGTACTTGTAGACGACATTGACTGTGTCGCCTATCTGCTTGTAAGGAAGGCCATCCTGCTTGCCGATGTAGAGTTTGGATGTGCTCGCGGGCGCGCCAGGCATTTCAATTTTGCTGGAAACGACATTGACAGGGATTCCATCGACAACGTCGGCGCCAAGGGATTTGCACTCCGTCAGTTTGATCGTGCCGTTTGTTACCTGCTGAATCATCGTTTTTTCGTTTTCGTCAAAATTGATGCGGGACTTCATCCACTTCCCGTGCAGCTTCTGGAAGAACTGACCGTTGATCTTCATGCTTTCCATCTGCATGTTGCTCAGGTTGGCGATGCTATGCCAGGCCGCCAATTTGGTTCTGGCTTCACCGGCTGCCAGGATGGGGGCACAAGCGGAGTCTAGCGCGAAAGAGTGCGGGGTGGCGATCAGGAGGAATGCGGCGGTCGTGATGCGGTAGAGCTTCATAGGGTGTTCCTCTGAAAAGATGACTTTTTATACCACGCATGGACGTTGGTTGGTCTGCGAAAAAATTGGCATATTTCCAGGCGCTTTCTGCCAAGGCGCCTCTGTAACGGCGACAGACGGCCGTGCGTGGCAGCGGATTTTAATCAAGTCATTACGATCAAGAGGATGGGCTAATGCAAATGAACACCCTGAATGTCAGGATTTATCTTATGAAGCGCTGATAGAGGATGGAACGCCGACCGTTGCGCGCCCGGTGGACGGTGATTTCGAGTTTGCCCAGCCGTTCGAGCTGTAGATCGGAGCAGAGGCGTCTTTCTACGTTTCAATATGTTCGAACTGTTCGAAAGACGCCGTATTTCACAAGCCGAAGTTCAAACCAATCCACCAGCTCTGGTTGTTTTCCACTTCGTAATACGCGGGATCCAGAAATGGAATTCGGCTGTCCAGTTCGGCTTCCAGATTGACGACACCGTAGCGCACGCCGATTTCCAGTTCAGCCGTTTTGGCGAATGCCAGATTGAGTCCCGCACGGGCGCCATAGGTAAAATTGGCGTCATCGCCGGAGTTGTAGCCCGGTATGGCGGATACATCCAGCCAGCCGTAGCCCAAATCGGCGCCCACAAATGGCCTCAACTGCGCGCTGGATGAAACAGCAACGCCGTTAAAGAAATAGCTGTAGGCGACAGTGAGTATGTCCAGCTCGACATTGTCACCGATTTCAAAGCCGGCCCACTCGCCGATGATACGACTGCCGCCGCCGGGTTCGCCCACACCGATGACCAGGCCGAACGACGTATCGGAATCAATAGTGTCCTTGTCTGTTTCGCCGAAGCTGTTGGTTTGTTTGACGTCCAGGGATTGCTTGCCGACTTGCGCGCCCAGGATAACGTCGGCACTGGCCGCGCCGGTTGCTGAGAATGCTGCGGTGAACAGCAGGGCTCGTTTCCACATAGTTGCCTCCATGCTTTTCTTTTAGGGTCAGCCGAATACGGATCGTGTTGGCTGTCGGGTTGGGTTTCCACACTGTAAGGCCCGAGCTGGGGTTGCGCAAACGGTTAAGGCCAACCTTTGCGAAGTGTCGTACAACCTTCACGGAGAGTGGCGCATTACCGGGAGCTGATCAAAATCTACTCTTTTTTGAGTGGCTGATCCCTCTCTGAGAGGATTGGAGCTGTCGTTTAGAGACAAGCAAGCCTCTGCGGCTGGACAGATCGTTATAAACCTCCTCGGCGCCGGGCACTCGGGCCTGGGCGGCGACGTTCTCCGTGCGATAGAGCAGGGCGGCTTGATAGGCTTCACTTCCGGCCAGCACCATTGGTATGAAGACACTGATTAAC
>DATLII010000498.1:0-2584 GCA_035539495.1 Dongiaceae bacterium | reverse complement strand
AGCGGTAATCTGCTACTTTTTTCAGAGCGACTGGTGACAAATGAAGATCCGGAATAGAGAAGACTTGATACGTTATTTAAATGGCGGAAACGCGGCGAAGTACGTCTTTTTCTGGGGCCACCAAAAACCGGAGGCCGGCGTTTCTCAATCCTGCTTCAGTCAGTGGTACGAGTCGCAATTTATAGCAGAAGGTCGAAATTACTTAACAGCTGAACACTACATGATGGCAAAGAAAGCCGAGCTATTCGGCGATCTTGCATCGCAGGAAAAAATCCTCGCCTCAAAAACGCCAAGCGAAGCAAAGCAACTAGGGCGCGGTGTTGCAGGCTTTCGTAACGATCTGTGGCTCCAGCACCGATTCGATATTGTCGTTTCCGCAAATCTGGCCAAATTCTCACAGAACCCCGATCTGCAAGCATTTCTGCTGAATACCGGTGAAGCCGTTTTGGTGGAAGCCAGCCCGGTAGACAACATTTGGGGCATTGGGCTGGCCGTGGACGATCCTGCCGTCAGCAACCCTCATCAATGGCAGGGCCTGAATCTGCTCGGTTTTGCGCTGATGTGCGTGCGTGATCAGTTGCGAAGCTGTCGCGCTTCGTAGCGAGCCGTCTTCGACCTTCAGCGCGCGGGAGAGGTTCGTGGGCAGGTTGCTGTAACGATTGACGCAGCACCGATTCATAAAGTCTTTCAGTTACAGCAGCATAGCCTCCTTCGGGCTGGAAATTGCCCCATGGAGCGATTACTCTTCCATTCCGCGTACCCCTGTTTTGAGGATGCGAAATGGCTGAGAAAAGCCTTTTACAGCACGTTGTTATCGAAGAACCTGCCCAGCAGCGTAGCAAGGATGCTCTGGACCGCTTTTTGAAGGCGGCCGAGCAGGCCTTGGTGAACAATCAGTTTGAAGAAACCGGTGTTACCGAATTGGCACAAATGGCGGATTCGTCCGTCGGGACTTTTTATCGCCTGATCGGCGACAAGAATTTATTGCTGATGGAAGTGCACCAGCGCTTTATTGGCCGTGTGAAAAGCCTGACGGACGCGACCCTGGACCCTGAGCGTTGGAATGGCATCGGGCTTGAACCGATCGTTTCAACCTATGTCAGTGTGGTGATGGATAGTCATCGGCAGAGCGAGGGCCTGTTGCGAGCGCTGATCCGTCGCAGTTCTGCCGATCCATTTTTCCGCGAACGTTTTCATGCGATGAATAACTATATCGGCGGTAAGTTTGTTGCGCTGGTACTGCAACGTTCGGATGAAATCAATCACCCCAAGCCTGCCAAGGCGGCCGAGCTGGCCTCGCAGGTTTTGCTGGGCGCGATGAACCATAATACGCTGGCTGGATTGGGCAGCCTTAGTGGCGCCGCCCTGAAGCGCGAACTTACCCTGATGGTGTGCCGCTATTTGGGTATGTCGGATCAATAACCCGAGACTTCGCTCAGACAGACAGAGAAAACCGCAATGGGACAAAAATATCCGGAAATTTCAGACCGTCTGAAATCTTTTATCGAGGAGCAGAAGGTGTTCTTCGTGGCAACCGCAGCCGCTGACGGGCGTGTCAATGTATCACCCAAAGGTCTTGATGCATTGCGCGTGCTGGATAAGAATCGGGTGATTTGGCTCAACGTGACCGGCAGTGGTAATGAGACCGCCGCGCACGTACAGGAAAATCCCAGAATGACGTTGATGTTCATGTCGCTGTCAGGCGATCCCATGATTCTTCGACTGTATGGCGCAGCGAAAGTCGTGCACCAACATGAGGGGGAGTGGGCATCGCTGATTGCTGCATTTCCGCCTGTACCGGGTGCCCGGCAGATATTTGATGTGGCGATCGATCTGGTTCAGACCTCCTGCGGCATGGCGGTTCCGCTGTTTGATTATGTTGCTGACCGCGAGGCACTATCGAACTGGGCGGTGAAGAAAGGCGAGCAAGGAATAAAGGACTATTGGCGGGATCGGAATCAGGTCAGTTTGGACGGCAAGCCAACCCACATTCTGGAGAAGATGTCGGTTGATGATCAGCAGTGATTGAAGCATGGTGATACCGGTGGTATTGCGCGTTATGCAATGAGATGCCAGCATTTATAAACTCCGTCTTTGCCGTAGCGCAATATCTGTCCCCGCCACACACACCGCGAGCCACGCAGCACCAACGCAGAACCCGGCGATCACGTCGCTGAAAAAGTGAACCTGCAGAAAAACGCGGCTGGCGCCTACGGTCAGAATCAGCATGATGCCCAAGGTTGTGATCGGCAGATGCCAGTGACGATCCGTAGCGCGAATCAGAAAATACGCCAGCATGCCGTACACCGCCATCGCACTGGAAGAATGACCGCTGGGAAAACTCCACCCTTCCGCCGCCGCATAGCCATGGTCGTGCAGGGGGCGCAGGCGCTGAAACATGGCTTTCAGTGTCCGCGTCAGCAGACCATTGCCAATGACGGCCGTTAACCAGCCGGCCAGATGCAACCAGCGTTTGTGCCAGGCCAGCAGCAAGGCGACGGCGATGGTTAAAACTGTCAGCACCAGCACATCGCCCAGGCGCGTTATCGCCGCAAAGAATTGATAGATGTTTTCGGTGATCGTC
>DATLII010000497.1:0-2921 GCA_035539495.1 Dongiaceae bacterium | reverse complement strand
ATAACCGGCGTTATTCACCAACACGTCGATGCCGCCGAATTTCTCCAACGCTTTTTTCACAGCGGCGTCGATGCTGGCTTGATCACTCACATCCAGCGCCAATACCAAAGTGTCGTCGAGTTTTTTCAGTTCGGTTTCCTGTGCAGGATTACGCAGCGTGGCCACTACATTCCAGCCATTACGCTGGAACAATTTGGCGGCGGCGCGGCCGATGCCGGAGGAACAGCCAGTAATAAAGACGGTTTTGGATTCGATAGCGCTCATAGCCGCTCCAGAATAACAGGCAGGTGATCTGCCGGTGTAGGCAGAGATGTCAGGTCGAGTTTCATTTCATAATTTGCCGGCACGCGCCAGCGGTATTGCAGCAACACCTGATGCAGAATCGCCTTGATCTGCAAATCGGCGAAATGCAGGCCGATGCACATATGGGCGCCACCACCGAACGGCACATAGCGGTAAGCATGGCCTTTGTGTTCCATACGATCCGGCGCGAAACGGTCGGGGTCAAACTGCTCGGGATTGCTCCACTGATCCGGCAGGTGATGGCTCACCATCGGGCTGATCATCACAAAAGTGCCGGCGGGAATGTGGTGGCCGTTGAATTCCACATCCTTCACGGTGCGGCGCGGAATGCCGTGCACCGGTGCCACCATGCGCAGGGATTCCTTGATTACACGATCCAACGTATCCAGCGAAGCCAGATCCTCATGATCCAGCGCCGGCTTGTTCAGCGCACGCGATTCCTGCCGCACCCGCTCCTGCCAATAGGGATTTTTCGCCAGATAATAAAATGCCGCACTCAACGTGATGGTGGACGTATCGTGCGCTGCCATCAGCAGGAAGATCATGTGGTTCACCACATCTTCGTCCGTGAAGCGTTGGCCGTTTTCGTCTTCGGCGTGGCACAGCCGGCTGAACAGATCGGTACCGGGATTGCTGCGCCGTTGCGGAATGCGGCTACGGAAAAATGCTTCCAGCACTTTGCGGCCCTGCAAGCCTTTCAGCCAGCGACCGCCCGGCACCGGGAAGCGAACCAATGCCGTGCCGGCACGCACGCAATCCACAAAAGCGCGGTTGATGCGGTCTGCTTCCGGCCCCAGCTTTTCGCCCATGAACACTTCGGTGGCGATATCCAGGGTCAGCTGCTTGATCTGATCCAGCACGAAAAATTTGCGGCCAGGCTTCCAACGACTGATACCAAAGCTAATGGCGGGATTCATGTCATGCAGATATTGCACCAGCATCGGTTTTTTGAACGCCGCTTGCATGATGCCGCGATGAAAACGGTGCTCGTCGAAATCCAGCAGCATGATGCCGCGAGTAAAGAATTTGCCGATGAAAAAATCCCAACCCTGATTGTTGGAAAACACATCACCCTGATTGCGCAGCACCAGTTGGTTGGCGTCGGGACCGATCAGCACCACGCTGGTCTGGCCCAGCACGTTGATCCAGTACACCGGGCCATATTTACGGTAATACTCCAGCGCGGTTTTCACCGGGCTGTACAGAAATATCAGGCTGTGGCCCAACACGGGCAGGCCAGGCTCGCCGGGCAAGGTTTCACGCAACGCCCGCTGTTGGGGGGACAGGTATCCGATCATGCTGTTATGTCTCCGTCAGTGGTGCGCCACGCTTTGGTCGCGTTGCGTGCCCACCTGGTGGGCGTGGTCGCCGAACATCTGCTGCAGCGTATTCACCTGTGCCGCGCGGCCTTGTTCCTTTTGGCGCTGGCGCAATCCGGGCACCAGACGGTGGCCCACATAGTTCGCAAAACGCGGCGCCAGAGTTAGCAAGGGAAACCAGGGCAGCACGCCGTCCGGCAGGCCCAACTGCTGCATTTTTTTCTTGCCCAGGAAGAAACGGCTCACGCTCAGATGCTGGTGATAAGCCAGCTTGCCGCGCAGTGACGCCAGGTTGGGGTATTTGCGTTCCAGCGGCTCTTTCGACAGGGATTTCGCCAGTTCCTGGCTGGTCCAGTCCGGCCGGCTTTGCGTCATGAAGGTGTGGCTCAGCAACACGATGCCGTCCTTCTCGCTGAACACCAGCCAGCGCTCATCCACGCCCATCAGCCAGCCAGCGTAGGCCCACAGATGCATCACCGCTTTGGATTCTCGCGATGTCACCGGAATACCGAGCTGGCGCAGGCCGCCCAGCATCACCACGCAGAAACCCAGATAGGTGGCCACCATGTCGATCTGATTCACCGGCACGCCCCACTCGTTTTCATCCCACTTGGGACTCTTGGCCAGTGCGCGGCGCACCATCGCATGCACCAGCCGCACATGCAGGGTGGAACGGTAACCCGCGCCGAACCGATCCAGGCCGCCGTGCTCAGTACAATCCACCCACCACTGCCCGGTCTCGGCGATACGCAGTGACGTGTCCTTGTTCAAGGCACCCGTCATCACCAGCACATGGTTGAAGCCCGACAGCAGGTAACCGCCCATCAGCGCCAGGTCCCGCAGCACATAAGGGCCGGCCAGGCCGACGCCGTGAATGAAATCCACGCCTTCCTTGATCAACTGACGGTCCAGCCAGGCTGGCTCGGCTTCCACGCTCTGGAAGAAGGCTTTCAGGGGCTCCGGCGCGTCGGGAATGCTACCCACACCCTGAGTCACCGCCTGCTGGAACAACTTGCGGGAGGTGGCGGCACCGGCTGAATACATCCAGTCCACCAGGGTATCCATGGCTTGATCGCCTTCCCACAGGGCGCTTACCACGCCGTCGTATTCCGCGCGGCTAGGGGATAAGTCCCTGCCCAGCAACAGTTTTTGCCAGGCGGCGGTTTTGATCTTCGCCTTGTCAAAGGGGCGGGCGCGGGCCGGAATGCGGGGCGTCATGGAAGGGGTAACGGGGGCAGCGGCAGTCATAGCGGCAATCCAGTGGTTGGCTTTTCACCACCTTAATGCGAAACTTTATTC
>DATLII010000496.1:0-17626 GCA_035539495.1 Dongiaceae bacterium | reverse complement strand
ACGAGCTGGACAACGAGCGCGTTGTGCTGAGTGGCTATGGTCAGCTGGATCTGCGCGCGTCCTGGCAGGTAGTGCCCAGCTTAAAACTGAGGGCGCGGATCGATAACGCGTTGGATAAAGATTACGAACGCGCCGTCGGTTTCAATAACGAAGGCCGTTTCTATATGGTGTTCGTGGATTACACGCCTCAGTAAATTCAGCTGAACACCCCACGATAGGAAAGCGCTTCCATCAACTGGCGCTTTCCTATCTTCTCTTCCCCCGCCAGATCCGCAATTGTGCGCGCTACCCGTAGCACCCGATGATAACCGCGCGCGGACAATCCCAGTTTTTCCACCGCCAGTTGCAGAAACAGGGCGTCATCCGCTGTCAGCGCACATATCCGCTCCAGCATCTGCCCACGCAAATCCTGATTTGGCATTCCCTGCCGATCTAATTGCCGCTGCCGCGCCTGCACCACCCGTTCCCGCACAGTGGCGCTACCTTCACCGCGCTCCTGCCGCTGCAAATCCGCAATCGGCAATGCTTCGACGCGGATATGCAAATCGATGCGATCCAGTAATGGGCCGGACAGCTTGCTCTGATACTTGCTGCAGCACTGTTGCGGGTTGGTACAGCTTTCAGGTGGTTTTTCTGGCCTCCCACATGGACACGGATTAAGCGCGGCGATCAGTTGGAAATTGGCGGGGTATACTACCTGCTGGGCCGCGCGTGAGATGGCAATCTCACCCGTCTCCAGCGGTTCGCGTAATACTTCCAATACTTTGCGCGGAAACTCTGGAAGTTCATCGAGAAAAAGCACGCCATTATGGGACAAAGAAATTTCGCCGGGCTTCGGATTGCTACCACCCCCCGCCAATGCCGCGCCGGATGCAGTATGGTGCGGAGCTCGAATCGGCCGTTGATGTAGCGGTTTCGCATTCGCTTGCGCCACCGAATGCACTGCCGCCACCTCCATCATTTCTGTTTCTGTCATCGGTGGCAGAATCCCCGGCAACCGCGCCGCCAGCATGGATTTTCCCGCGCCCGGAGGCCCCATCATCAACAAATTATGTTTTCCTGCCGCAGCCACTTCCAATGCGCGCCGAGCCTGATGCTGGCCACGCACATCCGCCAGATCAGGATAGTCCATCAAATCCGCTCGCGAAGTTGCTTCCGCAACAAACGGCTGTGCCAGATGGGGTTGTCGCAATTGCCCGCAGACTTGCATCAAATGCGCTGCCACCAGCACGCGGCTGGTTTTTGGCACGCTTGCTTCTGCGGCGTTCGCCAGCGGCACAAATAATCCACGTTGCTGCCGATTGGCGGCCAGCGATGCTGTCAGCACGCCGTCCACGGGTCGCAGTTCTCCCGATAACGCCAGCTCACCGATAAACTCATGTTGCTCCAACGCCGCCAGTGGAATTTGCTCGGACGCCGCCAGAATGCCGATAGCGATCGGAAGATCAAATCGTCCGCCGTCCTTGGGCAAATCAGCAGGCGCCAAATTCACGGTAATACGCCGCTGCGGAAATTCATACGCGGAATTCAGAATCGCGCTACGCACACGCTCTTTGCTTTCGCGCACAGCCGCATCCGGCAAACCGACAATATTGAAAGCGGGCAGTCCGTTGGACAGATGGACTTCCACGGTCACTTCCGGAGCGTTCATGCCCACGCGGGCGCGGGTGCGTACAATGGCCAGGGTCACGGGTTGTCCTCATTGATGGCAATCCGTTACTAGACAGATGACGCGCAACGATTGGCTGAATTCAGTGGGGAAACGGAACGGAAATAACGGAAGAAGTCAGGCCTCGCCTGCGGCCAGACCCGAAGAAGCACCCATGCTATGGGCAACCCGATTGCGGCCCCGCTGCTTGGCCTGGTAGAGCGCAGCGTCCGCCTGATCGACGAACTGTCCCGCATCCAGGCTGCCACGGGGATTCCCCACCTGCAGGCCCACGCTAACAGTCAGACGCAGATCCCCGGCCCGGCTGGATATCGGCGTAGCCTCCACCCGAGCACGAATTCGCTCGGCCACCGTCAGGGCGCCCTCCAGCGTCGTTTCCGGCAGCACCACGCAAAATTCCTCGCCGCCATAACGCGCCGCCAGATCGGACGGCCAGCGCATCTGCTGACGAATACGATTGGCCGTTTCCTGCAGACAATCATCTCCAGCCAAGTGTCCGTAGTTGTCGTTGACGGATTTGAAGTGATCCACA
Source organism: Dongiaceae bacterium (assembly GCA_035539495.1). GTDB lineage: Bacteria > Pseudomonadota > Gammaproteobacteria > Pseudomonadales > Ketobacteraceae > Ch67. The sequence continues at coordinate 15,425 of DATLII010000496.1, read as the reverse complement.
TCGATCATCAGCACCGCAACCGGATGACCGTAGCGCGCGGCGCGGGAAAATTCTTTGTCCAGATAGCTGTTCAGGAAGCGACGGTTTTTCAAACCGGTGAGCTGATCGGTATCGCTCAGATCCTGCAGCTTGCGATTGGCTTCCTCCAACGCCAGCGTGCGTTCGGCAACCCGCTGCTCCAGCGCTTCGTTGGCTTGGCGTTGCACAGTCAATGCTTCCTGCTGCGCTTGCAGACGCAGAGCGCGTTCCTGGTTGATCCGCTCCGCCAATGCGAACGACAGCAACAACACTTCCAACAACGAACCAATCTGGGTGGCGTAGTCGGTAATCAGATTACGCGGCAGCAAATGGTTTTTGCTCAACGCCATCACCACGCCGCCAACCAGCATCAACGACCATGCCAGCACGTAATAGCGGGCGGAATGATTACCTTTATGCCAGGACGCAAAGCCACTGATCATCCCCCAGACGCAAGACACCGCCGCAAACGGAATGATGATGCGGATCGCGATGTCGTAAGGCAGTGTCAGAGCAATGCCCAACATCAAAAAGGACCCGCTCATGGCGAGGTAATGCGCAGAAGCGAACAGCCGCGAGATATTCAGCGTATCCAGGAAGCGGCAAGTGAAAGCCCAAGCGAAAATCAGCAACGTGGAAAGGAAAAATAAAATCGAAGTGTCGTTCCAATAGATGGCATGCGGCCACAGAAACTGAAAGGTCCAGCCATGCAGACAGGCAATGAACATCAGCATGCTAAGCACATTGGCGACATAGTACAGATACGTGCGTTCGCCCAATAGCAGATACAGCAGCAGGTTATACAGCGCAATAATCAGCACACCGCCGTAGTAAATGCCTTCCGCCACACTGTGGCCGATGTCTTCCATCTGGAACGCAGACGGATTCCACAAAATCAGCGGCACCTGAACCGAACTGGTGGATGCCACGCGCAGATAAACGCTGACCTGTTCTCCCTGCGCCAATGTCAGCGGCACCAGGAAATGACGATGCTGGATCGGCCGCTGTGCGAAAGGCTGTTTGTCCCCCATCAGATAGTGCGTGGGTTCGCCATGAACGGGAATCAGGTGGATATCGATATGGTCCAGCACCGCATAGGCGATTTCCAGCAGCCAATGGTCCTGCGGATGGGGATTGCGCACATCAAACCGTAGCCACCACGCGGAGCGGTTGTAGCCCCGGTTAAACACCTCGTCCTTGCTGGAGCGCCACTCATGCTGGCCGCTACGCACATCGTCCAGCGACAGCATGCCGTCGGGGTCTTCCAGGAATTCGACGTTGTGGCCTAGCGGCGTTTTGTCCAGCGCGGGAGTGTCGAACAGTGTGGCAGCCAGTACGCGGGGAGCGGCCAGGGTCCACAGCCAGATCAGCGCGGTCATCAACAGCAGAAAGGGGAGGGATAGGGTCTTTTTCGGATGGAGCGGCGTCATTCTTACAGCATAGACGTCGTCGACTGACTGGCAATTCGTGTCAGGGAGAGGTGGGGGCAGGAGTGGGGAGCGGGCAGCTCGGCACCGTGCCGCAGCTGGCGGTGTCTGGCTGGTTGGAATCCAGCGTGCGATAGGAATCGGCGAAATCCTCATTGCCCGGTTCCAGTTTCAGCGCGCAGGCCACGGCGTTGCGAGCGCTGGCTGGACAGCCTTGTTCCTTCAGCGCATAGCTGTAGTTATTCCACGCAGCCGCCAGGGAGGGCTTTTGCCGCAGCAGAATTTCAAACTCGGCGCGGGCCGAAGCGGAGTCACCTTGATTCAGCAGGCCAGTCGCCAATCCAAAACGAGCAGGCGCTAAATCGGGCCAGCGAGCCACTGCACTGCGGAAGGCGGGCAGTGCGGCACCCTTGGGTCCAGTCTGTTCCAGGTCGACGGCGGCTTGCAGCCAGCGCTCCGGCTGCGCGGTGGCAGGCAAGTTCTGCGGCGGCAGAATAACCCGAGCCCAACGTTTGCCGCGGGCCCAGGTGGTATCGAACAGATCGAACTCCGTCAGCCGCCGGGCCAGGTCCCCCGAACGCAGCACCAATTCCTGTCGCTCCAGGTCGTAACCCACTACCACCGCGAAATGCCAGCGCGGATACCAGTCTGTGGCCAGGTTCTGCAGCACCAGTACCGGGTGGCCGGCAGCCACTTCCGCCAGCACCTCATCCAACTGGTTCACGGGATAAGACAGGAAGCCCCGCTGCCGGCTCACCGCATCCATCTCGGCCGGAAAACTGCCTTGGGCATCCGGCGTGAACACCCAGGGCACCAACTCGGCCGGCGTAACCGCATGCTGGTAGTAACCCATCACCATCGCCAGGGATGCGGGGCCGCATTGATAGTCGTCCTGCAGAATGAAGGGAGTATCGGTGAGCTCATGGCGGACCGGCAGTGAAGGCAGCCGGTCCTGTGTCAGCTCGGGATGCGGGGGTTGCAAGCTGCATCCCGAGGCCATCAGGCACAGCCCCAACAGGATCGTCAGGCAGGGGCTGCACCGAAGTGGGGCAGAAAAATACCGCAATCGGAGGTCAGATCGGACGGATGCCGGGGAAAACGTCGGTTACACCCAGCAGGTCCAGCAGAATCAGCACCAACAGCACCAGTACGATGACGCCCAGGGCGCTTCCGCCGGCTTCCATCTGATTCACCTGGTCATTGAAGGCCTGCAGTTCATCGGCCGTCATGTGCTGTATCCGCTCCTGTACCTGGGCCTGATCCACTCCCAGGGTTTGCAGCGCCTGCTGGGCTTGTTCCCGTTGCATCAGCTCACTCAGGCGGGCACGGTCATATTGAGCCTTTTCACTTTGAATCAGGGTGCCGGTGGAAACCACGGTGGCCTGGGCAACGCTCACCTGCAGACTGGTCAACAACGTCAGAGCGGCCAGAAAAGGCGCCAGAAAACGGGAAAAACGACGGTACGACATGATGTTCTCCTGCTACGGGATAGACGGAAAATTCTGCGGAATTAACTGGATTCTAGCTGTGCTGCCGCGAATTTTCCTGGAGGTGGCCCGGGCTCAGGCCATCCTGCGGTAGATGGGTTTCCAACAAACGCAGCTGTTGCTCCAATTGTTCCAGGCGCTGGCGGGTGCGGGCGAGCACGCGGGCCTGGATTTCGAATTCTTCCCGGGTCACCAGATCCATGCGGCCCAGCGACTCTTTCACCGCGACAGCCAGATGCTGGCGTAAATCCTGTCCCAATTCCGCAACGCCTTCCGGCAGGCGCTCTGCCACCAGATCAAGAATGCGGTTCACCAGATTGTCCTGACGATTCATATTGGCCCCCTATTACGACCGCGGCAGTGTACCATGATCCCTGGCGCACCCGACCGTGCACCAGGATGTGGCTGCCTCGAAACTGGGCTTGCCTTTTTTTGGTGCGATATAATGGGGCGCTTGTGCGGTCCGATTCAGTGATTCCTCCGGTTAACCGCATGAAAAAGGGCCAATAATCCGAATAGGCATGGATTGTGCTTTCACCTGGGCATGTTCCGCGATTGGGCAACTTGTTGGGTATTTTGCACCGAATTGCGAATAACGGGACCGTCCAGATATCGACGCTTTATAACAACGCTTTCGAGCTCGTATAAAACAGGAGAAGTTCTATGAAACTGGTTACCGCCATCATAAAACCGTTCAAGTTGGACGATGTGCGCGAAGCACTTTCCGAAATTGGAGTGCAGGGGATCACCGTTACTGAAGTGAAAGGCTTTGGTCGTCAGAAAGGTCACACCGAGTTGTATCGGGGCGCCGAATACGTGGTGGACTTCCTGCCCAAGGTCAAAATCGAAGTCGCCACTTCGGACGATCTGCTGGACCAGGTCATTGAATCCATCACCAAGGCGGCCAACACCGGCAAGATCGGCGACGGCAAGATCTTCGTGACCGCACTGGAACAGGCGATCCGTATCCGCACCGGAGAAACCGGTACCGACGCGATTTGATCGACCACCGAAACAAGTAGTACCCAACCGAATCCATGCCTGCTCGGATGTATCGCGTAATGGTCGCGCGATCTGGAAAGTTTCAGCCCTTTTTTGTTACTTGCGATAGAAATAGAGGAGTCAACCATGAAAAAACTATTAGCACTATTGGCCTTGTGTGGCGCAGTGGGGTTCGCCACACCCATCTGGGCGGAGGAAGTCGTCGCCGAGGTGGTGGCCGTTGAAGTGGCCACGACCGACGCGGCACCGGCAGAAGCTGCGCCGGCGCCGTCCCTGAGCAAGGCAGACAACGCCTGGCTGATCGTATCCGCCGCGTTCGTTATCCTGATGTCGGTGCCTGGACTGGCGCTGTTCTACGGGGGCATGGTGCGCTCCAAAAACATGCTGTCAGTGCTGATGCAAGTGCTGGTGGTGTTCTCGCTGATTTCGGTGCTCTGGATCGTATACGGCTACAGTATCGCGTTCACTGAGGGCAATGACTTCTTCGGTTCCCTATCCAAGCTGTTCTTGAAAGGTGTCACGCCGGATTCGCTGGCGGCTACCTGGAACAAGGGCATCTTTGTTTCGGAAATGGTGTATGTAGTGTTCCAAGGCGCATTTGCCGCCATCACCTGCTGTCTGATCCTTGGCGCCTTTGCTGAGCGCGTCAAGTTCTCTGCTGTTCTGGTATTCAGCGTACTGTGGTTCACTTTCTCTTACCTGCCGATCGCACATATGGTGTGGTACTGGGCCGGCCCGGATGCTTATACCGACGCTGAAGCTGCAGCCAAAGCTGGTGCCACTGCGGGTTACCTGTTCCAGAAAGGCGCCCTGGATTTCGCTGGCGGCACCGTGGTGCACATCAACGCCGGTATCGCTGGCTTGATAGGCGCGTTCCTGGTGGGCAAACGTACTGGTTACGGCAAAGAATCCATGGCTCCGCACAGCCTGGCCATGACCATGATCGGTACCGCACTGCTGTGGTTCGGCTGGTTCGGTTTCAACGCGGGTTCTTCCCTGGAAGCTAACGGCGTTGCCGCACTGGCTTTCCTGAACACCTGGGCAGCTACTGCAATTGCAGCGCTGGCTTGGGTATGCGCTGAGTGGCTGATTCGCGGCAAGCCCTCCATGTTGGGCGGTGCGTCCGGCGCGGTAGCGGGTCTGGTCGCCATCACGCCTGCTTGCGGCTTCGTTGGTGTCGGCGGTGCTCTGGTAATTGGTCTGGTAGCAGGTCTGCTCTGCTTGTGGGCCGTGCACAACCTGAAGCGCCTGCTGGGCGTGGACGATTCCCTGGATGTGTTCGGCGTACACGGCATCGGCGGTATCGTCGGCGCAATCCTGACCGGCGTATTTGCTTCGCCGGAACTGGGCGGCACCGGAATCTGGGACTACGTCGCTAACGGTGTGGCAGAAGGCTACTCCATCGGTGCTCAAGTTCAGGTTCAGTTGATTGGCGTCGGCATCACCGTGGTTTGGTCCGCTGTGGTTGCCTTCATCGCCTACAAACTGGTGGATCTGACCATCGGCCTGCGCGTCAGCAACGACGAAGAGCGCGAAGGTCTGGACCTGGGTTCACACGGCGAGAAAGCCTATATCCTGTAATCACTCGATTGCAGAACAAGCTAACGGCCCGACCGCAAGGTGCGGGCCTGAAGCGAAAAAGAACGGGATGCTTCGGCATCCCGTTTTGCGTTTAGGCAGTTCTACATCCTAGAGCAGGTTTGCGCATTCCTGCGCTGCGCTAAAGCAGCATGCGCTTGTTATTGATAGCAGGTCGTCATTAGACGAAATCGATTATCGGCATCAAGGGAGCCAATTCAAAGATTCCCTCTATGTTCTACGCCATTCCGATTTATTCGATTGCTGAACGGTCGATGCAAACGTTGCCTATCTCACCGTATTCAGCACCAGTATCCATTTCCTAAGGAACCTCTGAATAACTACTGCACTTGCAAATACTGCATTAAAAATGGGCTCAAAATCCTCATTTACTCTTTGTAAACTGCGGTTTTTCGCCCATTTTTGCCTTGTCTTTGCTGCGCTCGCTACGTTATTCAAAGGTTCCCTAATACCCGATATCGCCCCCGCTTCTAACGCGAAAACAAAAAGGCCGTGACGGTTGCCCGGCACGGCCTTTTTGTTTCGCTAGCAGAGAGTTCTACATGAAGTTCTTCCAGATCAGCGGACCATAACCTACCGCCAACATCGAAATCCCCATCACCACCACGGGGAACAGATACCGTTCGTGTCGGTACCAGAAACTTTTCCCGGCAGCTTCTTCCTTGGCTCGCTCCACTTCCTTGTCGCCCACAGCATGTCGCGTCAGCAGGTGATTCAGACCTACCGGCGGTGCGAGGAAGCCCAATTCGAACGACACCAGGGTCAGCATCCAGAAGTGAATCGGGTCGATCCCGAATTTATACGCTACCTGTGCGAGAGAACCCGACACCAGAATGACCGCGCCGAAAGGCTCCATGCCGCTCATACCAATCATCATCAGCACCAAGATCAGGGCGGTCATCACCGTCCACTGGTTATGGAAAATGCCACCGTGATCAGCGGCGTCCTGGATGATGTGCGTTTCCTCGATCACACCGCCAATCGCCATGGACAGGGCGATCAGCAGCATCAGGCCACCCATCAGTTCCGCAGTGCTGGAGGTGGCAACACGAACGGCGCCTTCCGCAGTCTGTTGACGTTCGTCGTCGTGATAGATTTCCTTGCCTTCCAGGTTCTTTTTGCCGAACCATTTCTCATAGACCACCATCACCAGCACGATCACCGGCACCATGATAGCGGCAGTGTTCTCGTCCAGTTTTACATCCAGGATCAGGTAGAAAAGTATGACGGTGGCGGCCGTGACAGCAGCGTAGGGGATCAGCGGAATAAACGCTTTCAGGCTGGGAACCAGCGCTTCGCTGGTGGGTGCTACTTTGAGTTTTTCTTCACGCGCAATCATCGCGATCACAAAGAAAATGAACGACGTCATAATGAAAACGCGCGAGCCCCAATGGAACAGATCGTCGGTGGTCACTTCCTTGTTGAGGAACGCGATGATCAGCACCAGCAGACAGGGTTTCAACACCACACCCAAACTGCCGGTCATGGCGGTGGTGGCCAGCGCGAGGTTGCGACGTGCACCCGCGCGGCGCAATTCGTTGTACACCACGCCGCCCATGGCGACGATGATGGCACCGGATGCTCCGGTATAAGCCGTTGGCACTGCCATCAGGAAAATGGCAACAAAGGCCAGCAGCTCCGGCGGCAACCGCCAGGGTTTGAAAATGCGGAAAACCAGCTCGCCCACGTGCGTCTGCTTGATCAGCAAACCGGCCCAGATCAGCAAGCTGATCTTGGTGAACAGGTCGGCGGCATCCATGATGCGGTCCACGTGCAAAACCAGGCCCTGCTTATTGCCTGAAGCAACCAGGAAGTAATAGGCAGCACCGAACGTGGCGTAGGCATAAAGGGGGACCGACAACAGCGCGTGGCCGAAGCTGCCTCCCTGTTTGACATCCTTCGGCACGAAGACGCCCTTGAACAGACTGATGGCTGACATTAGAACGAACACGATCAGATAACCCCAGCGTGTGTGTTCGTTCTGCATGGGGACACCGGAGTTGTAGCCGATCTGCAGGTATTCCCAGGCGGAGATTGCCAGTGACAGGTTTGCAATCGTCTGCGCGAAGCCGCTGACACGGTAGTCATTGGCTGTCTGCAGTGGACGCAGACTGATGTGGTGATTCGTGAGAGTGGCGGTAAGACCGCAGATGAAGATCAGAGCCAGCAGGATCAGTTGTTGGCTGTCACGGCCGATATGCCCAATCGCGAGCATGGCGTGGTCCAGTACACGGTAAGCGCGGATGCTGTCGGTCACGCGCTCCTGGTTGGACTTGGCGATTTCATGTTTCTGTACGCAAGCCTGACGCTGACCCTCCAGGGACGTCCGCATCGCTTCGGTATCGACGCTGTCTGCGCTGCCAAACAGATCACCGAAATCATCGGTCTGCGTCGCTTTCTGCCGCTCAAGCTCTTCAGCCAGGGCTTGTTCGATGTCCTGATTGGGGTCACAGGTGGGGGTGGGAATGTCTATCCGTAGTATGTAGTAATTCCCGAACAGCTGTTCCCCTACCTTCAGCATTTGGGAATACATCTTTTCGTTCAGGCTGATGGCCATCACCATCACGATCAGTAGCAGCACGGGTAAAGACGAAAGCCATTCCCGCAATGTGCGATTCGACAGCATGGGTATGCGCACCTTGATTAGTTGTTGTAGTCCATCAGACATTGTTGTTTTGAGTGGCCCGAGCCCCAGCCACCGAAGAACCACCGTTGACACTGTACAGGCGCACAGGAAAAGCGAGGGTTCCAAATAATCGCGCGAATTTTACGTGATACCAGCAGGATGCGCGCGACAGTATCGCGGATCTGACCGTCGTCCGGAAGCAGTAGTTCCTGCAAAATCCTGGTAAATGACGCCAGCCGCTGCCCCCTTTTTCTGACCGTTGTATGACAGGGGCGCTGCAGTATAACCGGGGCTCTTCGGACGGGGCGATAACCCGGGGAAAAAAATTATGCACCGAGATTTACAAACGAAAAAGGCACCCGAAGGTGCCTTTTTCGCTGCCTGTGCCTGTTATCAGGACTGGCTGCGTACGCGGCGGCGGGACAGACCCAGACCGATCAGGCCCAGACCGAACAGTGCCAGCGTAGTAGGTTCCGGAACAGCGGTGTAGGTGTAGGCGACAGTGACGTTGCCTGCCCAACCGTTGTTGAAGTTCCAGCCTACGCAGGAAGAATCGGAATCACACTTGGTGACTTCGGCGGTCAGTGCCTTGGTCAGTTTCACCAACACGTTGGTGTCGAGGAACGCTGCCAGGTTCACGCCACCCAGGAACAGGGAGCCGTCGAAATCGCCGCTGGACTGGCTGTTGCCGTTGCAGGATGCGCTGTACCAGTCGCCAGAGGCGGAGCAGGAAGCGCTGGCAATGTTGTACTGGCTGTCATCGGGGCCGGCCGGATTCAGCAGGTCGATGGTCAGGGTGGAGGTGGCCTGCGAAGCACCGGAGGTGTATTCGCTGAACAGCTCGTTGTTGAAGTTGTCAGTGGCAGTAACCTTGGTAGCCAGGGACCAGTCGCTGGCGAAGGTCAGGCTAACGCCGGTCAGAGTGCCCAGGCTGCTGGTGAAGCCGGACAACAGCACGTTCTGGCTGCTGCTATTGCTGGTCACAGGGTTAGTCGATGTGCCGGTTTCGCTGTCTTTGATTTCTTTCGATGCCAGGTTGAACGCCTGGGTGTAGCTGATAACCGCTGCATTGGCGGATACTGCTGCAGCACTCAATACAGCAGCGGCCAGCAGATTTGTAGAAGTTTTGATCAGGTTCATAGGTTGCCCCGTTCCCAAAAGAAAGTCCGAATAAGTTGCCCCGTCCTATTAGCAGTTTGTGTGCCAACCAATAAAAATCATAAAAATCATAAAGATATACACAAAACGGATTTGGTTCACATTTTGAGCGTTAATTTTTTCGACAGATGCCAAAACAGTAAAAAAAATTATAATGGCCGCCCGAATTGATCTTTTTTTGTTCTACGGAGCTTTTCATGTGTTTGCGTAACCGCTGGCTGGCAACGACAGTGCTGGCAGCAGTGATTAATTTTTCGACACTCCCCGCCCAGGCCGAGGTTTACCGCTGGGTAGATGCCGAAGGGCGTGTTCATTTTGGCGACAGTGCCCCAAAAGGCCAGAAGGCAGAAACCCTGGAAATGCCGGAAGCCGACAAACCGGCCAGCCCTACGGGCGATGCGTTCAGTGACGAGGTGATGCGTCAGCGGCAGGACAAGTTGTCCCGGGTGTTGGAAGAGGAAAGGCTGGAGAAGGAGCGCGCCCAGGCCGACGTCAAACAGAAGGCGGCAGAAAAAGAGGCCTATTGCGAGCGATTCAAGAACCGGATGGAGCGGTTGGAAGCCTCATCCCAGGTTTATTCCGAAAACAAGGACGGTTCTATCCGCTACTGGAAAGACAAGGATGCCGACCGTTATAAAGCGGATCAGCGCAAGCGTTTCAAGCAAGAATGCGGGACCTCTGAATAACAGGGACGGCAAACGCGCCGTCCCCGATCTTGAGCTGAGTAACTGCCTTACTTGCCCAGAGCCGCTTTCATGAATTCCGGTACCGCTAAAGCGCCGCGGTGAATGTCCACGTTGTAATAGCGGGTGGCGAAGGTTTTGGCAGCCGCGCTGTCGTCACGGAAGCGGGTTACAGAGCCTTGCGGGCTGGCCATGGTGCAGCTCCACCAGCCGGTGGGGTATACCGGTTGTGGGAACGGCAGGGTATGGCACTGCTTGAAGCCCGCGTCCTTCATGTCCTGATGGATTTTCTTGATGATGGTGTCGCTGTGCAGAATGGGCGATTCGCTCTGCTGCACCAGGATGCCTTCGGCCTTCAGCGCTTTGCGGCAATCCTTGTAGAAATCCACCGCGAACAGACCTTCCGCCGGACCCACCGGATCGGTGCTGTCGATGATGATCACATCCAGGCTGGCAGGAGCGGCGTTGCGAATCCAGGCGATGCCGTCATCGAACAGCAATTCTGCGCGGGGATCATCGTTGGCATCACAGAGTTCCGGGAACCATTTTTGCGCCGCCCAGGTGACCCGTTCATCGATGTCGATCTGAGTGCATCTTTCGACGCCGGGGTGCTTCAATACCTCGCGCAAAGTGCCGCAATCGCCGCCGCCAATGATGGCTACGCGCTTGGGCTCTGGATGGGTAAACAGGGCCGGGTGCGACATCATTTCATGGTATAGAAAGTTGTCCCGTTCTGTTAGCATCACGCAGCCATCCAGCACCATCAGCTTGCCGAACGTAACTGTCTGGTAAATCTCCAGATACTGGTAGCGGGTCCGCTCTTCATGCAGCTTTTCGGTGATGGCCAGACTGAACGCGGTGCCTTCGTTGCCGAATACTTCGGTGAACCAATGTTCCTGGGATGAGTTAATCATTGCGGGCCCCGTACGGATGTGGTGGCGTTGGTGGATGGGATAGTAGGCCAAGTGGGTAGTATGGCGGTTGAAAACGGGCGCAACCATACCTGAAGCGGGGGCGACGGCCAAGTTTTTTGCCGCCCTGGTGTGGAGCAGGATGATGGCTGCCAGTGTTGTCCCGGCCTGCCACGCGCGGATGCCCGCAGGAATGGATGATTTTCATAAACAATTCACAAAAACGTAACCAGCATAAAAGCGAGGACAGACAGCAGAAATGGCGAATAACCCGATTGAAACCGCCCGTCTCACCTACAGTGTCGATAACTGGAGCGACGGCTATTTCGATGTGAATGACGAGGGCCAGATTGATGTAGGCACTGGCCCGGACAGTGGCCGGGTGGCCCTGACCGCCGTTGTGGATGCCGCTCGCCAGGCGGGTTTGCGCACGCCACTGCTGATCCGTTTCACCGATATTCTGCGGGATCGGGTGGGTAAGCTGAGCACCGCCTTCGCGGGAGCCATGCAGAAGCTGGATTACGACGCCGATTACACGGCGGTTTATCCGATCAAAGTGAATCAGCAACGCCGGGTGGTGGAGCAGATTTACGGCACCGTGTCGACCCATCCCCGTTGTGGTGTGGGCTTGGAAGCGGGCAGCAAGCCCGAGCTGATGGCGGTGCTGGCCCTGAGCCGCGCCGGGTCGGTGGTGGTGTGCAACGGCTATAAAGACCGCGAGTTCGTGCGTCTGGCCCTGATCGGCGAGAAAATGGGCCGCCGCGTTTATATCGTGGTGGAGAAAATGAGTGAGTTGGCGCTGGTGCTGAAAGAAGCCGCCGCGCTGAACGTGAAGCCGCGCATTGGTGTGCGCGCGCGCCTCAGCTCGCTCGGCAAAGGCAACTGGCAGAACACCGGCGGAGAGAAATCCAAGTTTGGGCTGTCCGCCACGCAAATCCTGGACGTGCTGGCCACCCTGCGTGAAGCCAACGCGCTCGACCGTCTGCAGCTGCTGCATTTCCATCTCGGCTCCCAGATTTCCAATATTCGCGACATCCAGCGTGGTATGAAAGAAGCCGCGCGCTATTACTCCGCATTGCGTCAGGCCGGCGCGGAGGTGGATATCGTCGACGTGGGCGGCGGGTTGGGGGTGGACTATGAAGGCACCCGCTCCCGCAGCTTCTGCTCTATCAACTATTCGATGGAGGAGTACGCCTACAATATCCTGCTGGCGTTACAGGAAGTGTGTGTGCAGGACAGCCTGCCGCTGCCCAACGTGATTTCTGAATCCGGCCGTGCACTGACCGCCCATCATGCGGTGTTGGTAAGTAACGTGATCGGCGTGGAAAGCCCGGCAGCACGCAAGCCTGACGAGCCCACTGCCGATGACCCCGTTGTGCTGCAGGAACTGGCTCGCTGCTACCACCAGATCGAGGGCGCGGCCCGCGGCAAATCCCTGTCCGAGTTGTACCACGAAGTGGTGTATCGCCTGGGTGAATCCCAGGATATGTACACCCACGGTGTGCTGACGCTGGATCAGAAAGCCCAGGCCGAGCAGATCTATGGCGCGGCTTGTCATTGCCTGCTGGAAAAACTGGATGCATCGTCCCGCGTGCATCAGGACATCATCGACGAGCTGAATGAAAAGCTGGCCGACAAGATCTTTTTGAATTTCTCGCTGTTCCAATCGATTCCCGATGCTTGGGGTATCGATCAGGTATTCCCGGTGCTGCCTATCAGCGGATTGGATCGGCCGCTGAACCGGCGCGGCATCGTGCAGGATATCACTTGCGATTCCGACGGCCGTATCGACCAGTACGTGGATTCCGGTGTGTTGTCCGCTAGCCTGCCCATGCCGGCCTACGGTGAGGAAGAAGACATCGCGCTGGCGATTTTCATGGTGGGTGCGTACCAGGAAATCCTGGGCGACATGCACAACCTGTTCGGTGACACCGATGCGGTGGATGTGGCGCTGGATGGCAAAGGCGGATTCAAAATCGTCAACACGCTGAAAGGCGACACGGTGGACCATATCCTGCGTTATGTGGAATACGATCCCATGCTGCTGCAACAGCAAATTCATGAGCAGTTGCTGATGACGGGTTTGAGCCGCGAGTTGCAAAACGAATTTCTAACCGAGCTGCGTGAAGGGTTGGTTGGTTACACCTATCTTGAGTGATCAATAGTTCGCAGTTAGTAATCCCCAGGAAGCCCAGTCGTCAGCTCACGCCGGCGGTTGGGCACGCCATCTTCGATACGACTGGAAGCCAGCCACCCGATTCAGGATAGAGCCGGTAATAGTCAGATCCGACACCCTGCTATTCAACGCGGCGCAATTGATGGCGTTGTCTCACCGCTTGGAGAAAGGCATCGATGCGGGTGTCGTCCAGGTCGGTATCGTTGAGTAGTGGCAGATCGGGAAAGCGTTCACGGATGCGCTGGGCGAACAGGCCGGTGCCCTGATAATCCAGCACCTGGCGTTGATCGGGGTCCAGCACCGGGGTGGTATTCAGGCCGCAGCTGGGGGAGCGACTTTGCAGGATGAAACCGCACAGGTGCGGATAGCTGTTGGCGAAGGCGTCCGCCACCGTTTGCAGGCGGTCGGTGACATCGGCATGGGGCGGCTCGCGATATTGGGCGCGGATGCTGCCGTCGATCATTACCAGGTTGATGGGAGGGCGCGGGATGCCCATTCCGGCAACGGCTTCCGGACAGAATGGCAACAGGCGACAATAAGGGGTAATGCGTTCAGCTACCCATTGGTTAAATTTGTCGCGGCCGTCATAGCGTACCCGCTGTCCTGCCAGACAGGCGCTGATACCCACCAGCGGCAGATCGTTATTCGTAGGAGTCATCATGGCCTGGTTTCAGCATTCCATCCTGTTGCAGCCGCGTCGGCGCGGTTTTCATCTGATCACTGACGAGATTCTGCCCCAGATCCACAAAGACTTGCGAACCCTGGAGATCGGGCTGGCCCACTTCTTTCTGCAGCATACCTCGGCGTCGCTCACCATCAACGAGAACGCTGATCCGGATGTGCGGGTGGACATGGAATCCCACTTCAACCAGCAAGTGCCGGAAAGCGCACCCTATTACCGGCATACGCTGGAGGGGCCTGACGACATGCCGGCCCATATCAAGTCCAGCCTGCTGGGCTGTAGTTTGAGCGTGCCGATCCGCTCCGGCGTCTTGGCATTGGGCACTTGGCAGGGCATTTATCTGGCGGAACACCGCGTTCAGGGCGGCCGCCGCCGCTTGCTGGTGACGCTGCAAGGGGAATAATTGGACGAAATTCGAACAGAATTTGATCGCTTCATCAGGGCCAAAACGGTGCATGTATAGTTTTATCAGACTGAAAACTAACGCTTTTTCGATGAGATGAATATAATCGCGCTGGCGTAAATTCTGTTTTGGAATAGCGCTAATGCCGTTCGGAAATATGGATATAGATGGCTGAATCTTTAGAAAAAAATACCATCTAAAAAAAGCAAAATTTTTTTAGCAAAGCCAAACGTCTCGACTATAAATATCTTTACCTCTGCAAGCAGCCAAAATGATTGAGGAATGTAACGATGTCTGACTACGATGAAACCGACGATAACGCCGTTGAACCTGTTGAGGGTGAAGAAGCCTCTGCGCTGCCCCCCGCGGAAGAACCCGCCCAGATTACATTTGACGATGGCCGCGACCGTACCGTGAGCTCCCGTGAAGCGGAACGCAAACGCCTGGAAGACGATATGAAACGCTTCCTGAGCGGCGGTGGCCAGATTACCCAGGTCGATCCCAATGTGCGGACAGATCCTCCGCGCAAGCCGGAATCCAATTACGGCAGCCGGCCGATCTGACAGAACAAAGGCTTGCAGCCAGGTTTTATAGTGAAGGAATTACGTTGATCTCTTATTGATATGGCAAGTGACTAAGTACATACGAACCCGGCCGATGTGCCGGGTTTTTTTTGCCTGGGATTTTTGGGGTGGGGAAGAGGTGGGGAGGACCGGGATGGATCAGTTGTACAGACATTCCACGTACAAGGTGTTCACGTTGGAGCCGCCGTTCACCGGTCCGAACATGTCGGCGCTGGCGAAAATCCCCGAGCGGTGATGCACGGAGAAGCCGAAGAAGCAGTGGCGGTAATCGTCGCTGTTGAACATGTCGCCGATGCTGGCGTCGATGCTCACATCCAGATAGTTCAACAGGTTTGACGTGGTGGGATTTTTTTCTTCCAGGTTGACCCGTTCCATGTATGGAATTTCTTCTGCATACGAAACGCCTTCGGCGAAACCGAACCGGGTCAGCACGCTGTCGGACCAGGGGAAGTTGTTGTAATAGAACTTGAAAGCGGCCACGTATTCGAAGAAGTCATCCTGCAAGCCGCGCTCGAACCGGCGTGCGATACCGCCTTTCAACCAGACTTCCCAATTGCTGCCAAAAAACGTATCCGACAGCTGACGGCCCATGAAAACGCTGATCAGGCCAGGTCGGCTGGTGTCGTATTCCACATCGCCGCGCACGATCTGATTCAGGCTGACTTCGGT
>DATLII010000495.1:0-12506 GCA_035539495.1 Dongiaceae bacterium | reverse complement strand
TAATCGGCAGTGCCAGGGGAAACTTTAGCGAATATTTGCCATTGGGAGCAAATCGGCTTACTGGCTTGCCTCTCAGTGTATCGGCCGCTCAGAGACTTACTTGAATTTGCCCGGGCGCCACAATTCGTCCTTCCACGATTTTATTGGATTTGACGTTGCGCACCTGAATCAGGTCTCCCATCGCGCCATCGGCCAAGGCCACGCCAGAGGTGCGGATCAGGATGCCGCCCCCTTCCGCCAAGATGGCCACGTTTTCGCCTTTGCTGACCAGCCGAGCGGGGTCTACCTGCAGCGGAGTGATGGTTTGGCCAGCGGGAATGGAGCGTTTGGTCATGAATCCGGCCAATTCGTCAGGGCTGCGGTAGAAACCCTTGTACTGCAGCGACACATCCTGTTCCTGCAGCGTCATTTCTTTGCCGCTCAGACGGGTGCCAGCCGGAATTCCGGCAGCGGCCACCACCACCTGCGCATAGGTACGAATGTTCGCTGCGATATGAACTGTCCAGGGTGCAGAGCCTGCGCAGCTGGTCCTGAAAGTCAGACGTCCTGACATGCGATCCCGCGGGCGATGTTCCACCGTCAGCGGCTGATCACAGGGCTGCAATTGCATGCGGGTGTCCAGCGGCTGCACATCCGATTCCACGCGGGAAAAATGTTTGTCATGCAAGGCATTTACATACTGCTTGATAGCGGTGCTGACCTGGGCCTGTGTCGACAGATTTTCTGCCAACGTAACCACCGGCCACGACAGCCAACTAACGGCGAACAGGGCCAGTGTCCGACGCATATAACGCAGACGCTTGTGGGCGTAGGCTTTTTCCTGTAGCTGTCTGTTCATTTATGCAAATTGACCTATGCTGAATGAGCGGTGCATTGAAGCGCTTTAGGCGTCACCTTTTTGGCATTTGCCGATAATGTGATGCTTATACAGCGGTACAAGCAAAGGGTGTGCCGGCAATTTGCCGATCAGTTCAGGAATGGTTTTGCACGGAGTGTCGTTATGGCCGGTGTGCTGGATACAGTCGATCAACGAACCAAGCTGGTAGGTCAAAACCGGCTGGAACTGTTGTTGTTCCGACTGGATGGCGACCAAATTTATGGCATCAATGTTTTCAAAGTACGTGAAGTATTGCAGTGTCCAAAACTGACGGAGATTCCCCAGCGTAATCCTATCGTACGAGGCATTGCGCATATCCGGGGTGGCACCATTTCCGTCATGGACATGAATCTGGCCATGGGCAACGCGCCCCTGGAAAATATCAATAGTTGCTTCGTCATCATTTCCGAATACAACATGGCGGTTCAGGGCTTTCTGGTGAAAGCCGTGGAAAAAATCGTCAACCTCAATTGGGAAAACATTCACCCACCACCCAAGGGAACTGGCAAAGGCAGTTATCTGACAGCCGTCACTGAAGTCGACAACCGAATTGTCGAAATCATTGATGTGGAAAAGATTCTGTCAGAAGTTTCGCCGATGCAGGAGGAGATTCCCGATACCGTTATTCGCAAGGAAACCGTGCAATCGGCTTCCGAGCGCGAATTGGCGGTATTGATTGCCGATGATTCCAGCGTGGCGCGCAAGCAAATCAAGCGTTGCGTGGAGAAATTGGGTGTGAAAACGCATTTGGTAGCGGACGGCCGCCAAGCGTTGGATCACTTGCGGGAGATCGTCGACAAAGGCGAAAAGGTCAGCAATCACTATGTGCTGTTGATTTCCGATATCGAAATGCCGGAAATGGATGGCTACACGCTGACGGCGTCGATCAAGGAGGATCCGCGCATGAAGGATCTGCATGTATTGCTGCACACCTCGTTGAGTGGCATCTTCAACGAAGCGATGGTGAAGCGGGTGGGGGCCGACAACTTCCTGGCGAAGTTCAAGCCGGACCGCCTGGCGGAGCTGGTGCAAGAGCAGATCTCGCGGGCATTGTCGAAAGACTAAGGGCATGCGGCGTTGCCGCGTGCCCGATTCTGGGAAGCCTGAATGGTATTTTCACCATCGAACCAATCCCAATTTAGTGATGCCGAATACAGAAATTTTCGTCAGTTTCTGGAAAAATCCTGCGGCATTTTGTTGGGTGACAATAAGCAATACCTGGTTGATAGTCGCCTGCGTAAATTGTTGAAAGACAATGATATGCAGACGCTAGGGCAGCTGCTGAAAGAGATCGAGCGCCCGAGTTCGCCGCGCTTGCGTCAGCAGGTGATCGACGCGATGACCACCAACGAAACGTTGTGGTTTCGTGATCGCCACCCGTTTGAATATCTGCAAAGCACATTGTTGCCCGACCTGGCCAAATCCCCTGGCGATATCAATATCTGGTGTGCCGCCTGTTCCACCGGCCAGGAACCCTATTCCATTTCCATTTGCGTGGAAGAGTTGAGGCGCAAGAACTATAGCCTCAGCAACAAGAACGTCAGGATTCTGGCAACCGATATTTCCAGTCGGGTGCTGGATGCGGCAAAGCGCGGTCTGTATGAACCACTGCAGTTGAAACGCGGCATGTCGGACGAGCGGCTGGACCTGTACTTCAAGCACGATAATGAAGGCGCCTGGGAAGTTAAGCCCGAGATCAAGCGCCGTATCGATTTTCGGCAGATCAACCTGAAGGACAGTTTCATCAATGTCGGCAAATTCGATATCGTGTTTTGCCGTAACGTCTTGATTTACTTCTCCAGCGATCTGCAAAAGCAGATCGTCAGCAATATCCACCGGGTGCTCAATCCGGGCGGTTATCTTTTTCTCGGCGGATCGGAAACTCCGAAAGGGCTGAATGATCTGTTTGAGATTCGCTATTACACCCCTGGTGTGGTGTACATCAAAAAATAGCCCCGTCTTTTCTCGGTTTGCCTCTTTGCCGCCAGCGGAAACCCCTTGCCGCTTGGCGCTGGACAATTGACGCCTCTTTTGCCCAAGTGCTTGAAAAATATGGTGGCCAATCGAGTGGCACAAGCATTGCTTATTTGCCTGCGAGGATGAGGTCAGGGACTTCTGGCCACGGACGGCAACCTTAAGTACTGCGTGGACGACATGGCGATCAGCATCGACAAACAACTGGGTATTCACCAATACGCGCTGCAACTGCGGTCTGAGCGTGCGGGCATCCTGGCCAACAACCTGGCCAACGCGGATACCCCGGGCTACAAGGCGCGCGATATGGATTTCGGCGAAGTGCTGAAAAGCCAGATGGGCGAGAGCACCAGCCTGATTCCCGTGCAGACCACCAGTGCCGGCCACCAGCAGACTCTGCTGCAGGCAGATACTGTGAACGGCCTGAAATATCGCTTGCCGAGCCAGCCGTCGATTGACGGCAATACGGTGGACTCGGAAAAGGAAAAATCTGAATTCGCACAAAACACGATGGAATACCAGGCTGCGTTTGAATTTCTGAACGGCAAAATCAAGTCCTTGCTGACTGCGATCAAGGGAGAATAATCATGTCTCTGATGAATATTTTTGACATCGCCGGCAGCGGTATGAGCGCTCAGAGCGTACGTCTGAATGCCACCAGCTCGAACATTGCCAATGCCGAGAGTGTGAGCAGCAACGTCAACGAAACCTATCGTGCCCGTCACCCGGTATTTGCCGCGCAACTGCAATCAGAAATGCAGAAGAGCCCATTCGATTTCTCGGCCAATGAGCTGAGCGCAGGCACTGGCGTCAACGTGCTGGGTGTGGTGGAAAGCGATGCGCCACTGCAACTGCGCTATGAACCCAACCATCCACAGGCGGATGAAAAGGGCTATGTATCCTATCCCAACGTCAACATCGTGGAAGAGATGGCCAACATGATCAGCGCTTCGCGTGCGTTTCAGACCAACGCTGATGTAATGAATTCCGCCAAACAGATGATGCAGCAAGCGCTCACACTGGGCCGCGCTTAATTTAGCAGGGAGTATCCAACATGACTGTTTCCAGTGTCGATACCAATAGCGTCTGGCAAGATCTTTCGATCAACAAGAAGCAGGAAGACGGCGCAACCAGCGCCGATAAAGCAGCCAGCGACAAGAACATGTTCATGACGTTGCTGCTGGCGCAGATCAAAAACCAGGACCCGCTGAAGCCGCAGGAACAAACCGAGTTCGTAGCGCAGCTGGCACAGTTCAGCACGCTGGAAGGCGTACAGAATCTGAATACCACCATCACTGATATTGGTTCCATGTATCGGTCATCGCAGGCTTTGCAAGCGACTGCTCTGGTGGGCCGCGAAGTGTTGCACACTGGCAGCAAGGCGTACCTGGAAGCGGGCGGCAGTATTAAAGGCATGATCGATGAAGGCCAGGCCTCCGGTGACATCAAGATGACCATCAAAGACAGCAGTGGTGCTGTGGTGGCCACTCGCGAGCTGGGCAATGTTGGTGACGCGGCTACTCCGTTCGAGTGGGACGGCAAAGACAACAATGGCAATGCATTGGCGGCCGGCAAATACACCATCGCTATCGAAGGTAATGCTGGCGGCAAAAATTCAGCGTTGAGCACCAGCGTTTATAACCAGGTGAACAGCGTCAGTATCGTAGACAACAACGGCGGCATGGTGTTGAACCTGAATGGTATCGGCCAGATCGCTTCGACTGATATTCAAGAAGTGCGTTAATTCTGCAGGAGTAGGGTATGAGTTTTAATATAGCGCTGAGCGGTTTGAATGCGGCCCAGTCTCAGTTGGATGTTACCAGTAACAACATTGCGAACGTGGAAACCACTGGTTTCAAGCAATCGCGTGCCATGTTTGGTGATATCTATGCCAACTCGGCATATGGCAACAGTAACACAGCCATCGGTAACGGTGTGCTGTTGCAAGAAGTTCAGCAGTTGTTCGATCAAGGCAACCTGAATTTCACCTCGCAGGCGCTGGATTTGGCGGTCAGCGGTGAAGGCTTCTTTGTACTGTCGCCGGACCAGCTTAGCCAGGAACGTGTTTACACCCGCGCCGGCGCGTTTGGCGTGGATAATAACGGTTTTGTGGTGAATTCCTCCGGTCAGTATCTGCAGGTATTTCCGGTCAACCCGAATGGAACAGTGACAGCAACTTCGCTGTCGTCCACTACACCGTTGCAGCTGCCGGATACCGCTGGTGCGCCGCAGCAGAGCTCGGAAGTGGAAATTGGCGTCAACCTGCCGGCAACTGCAATCGATCTGAACGGTGTAGCGTTCGATCCCACGCAGCCCAACACATACACGGCATCCACCTCGATTACTCTGTATGACAGTTTGGGCGCTTCCCACATTGCAACTGCGTTCTTTGCCAAAGATTCCGGCGGCGTTCCAGGCACCAACAGCTGGCGGGTGCATCTGGCGGTGACGGATGATTCGGGCGTCATGCAGCAGATCAATTTGGATGACGGCACCCCAGGCGGTACGCCGTTTGGCACGCTGAGTTTCGACCAGCAGGGCGTTTTTACCGGTACTGTTCCTGCCACCATTGAAACCGTCCAGTTTGGCGGTTTGCTGACAAACGGCGCCGATCCAACCCAGCAGGTCGTATTTGATTTTGCCGGTAATACGCAAACACAGTTTGCTTCACCTTTTACCGCCAATACGTTACGTCAGGATGGTTTCACTATCGGCCGTTTGACAGGCTTGAATGTGGATGACCAGGGTGTGATTCAAGCCAGCTATTCTAATGGCCAAACAACCGCTGTCGGCAAGGTGGCGCTGGCACGTTTCTCCAATCCCCAGGGGTTGCTGCAAATCGGTAATACCGCCTGGCGCTCATCTACCGCGTCGGGTGAGCCTCTGGCCGGTGAAGCCGGTACATCCAGCTTCGGTTTGATTCAGTCGGGTGCGCTGGAAACCTCCACAGTGGATCTGACGGCAGAGCTGGTCACGTTGATCACAGCGCAGCGGAATTTCCAAGCCAACGCGAAGTCGATCGAAACCTCCAACGCGATTACGCAGACCATTATTCAAATTCGTTAATCCTCATAGCGTTTCCACTAAAAGCCCCGCATTTGCGGGGCTTTTTATTTTTGGCAAGTGATTTGCACTTAATCCGGTATCAGCGCAATACGCGCGGAAATTTGACACGTACGACAGGTGCTCCATGGACAAACTGCTCTATATCTCGATGACCGGCGCGAAAGAGGCGTTGGATGCGCAACGGCTGCGCGCCAACAATCTGGCGAACGCGTCTACCACGGGTTTCAAGGCGGACTTGCATCAATACCGCTCCATGTCGGTATTCGGTGAACACTATCCAACGCGCGCTTATGCGATGAGCGAACGTCCGGGCACGGATCTGGGAGCGGGCTCCATGATTGAAACGGGCCGCGATCTGGATGTCGCCGTCAAAGGTACCGGTTGGTTGGCGGTGCAAATGCCGGATGGTTCAGAAGCCTATACGCGTGCGGGCGATTTACAGCGCACCACCAGCGGCTTGGTCACCACTGGCACAGGTTTACCCGTGGTGGGCGATGGTGGCCCCGTGGTGCTGCCTGAATATGAAACCTTGATTGTTGGCACGGATGGAACGCTGTCTGTGCGTGGTCTGGGTGAGAAACCGCAGGCTGTCACAACAGTGGCTCGCTTGAAATTGGTAAATCCTGATCCGAAAACAATGGTGAAAGGCGAAGACGGTTTGTTTCGCCCGCGTGAAGGCGGGCCATTGGAAGCCAGCGCAGATGTGCAGGTGCAGAGTGGAATGCTGGAAGGCTCCAATGTTAACGCGGTCAGTGAAATGACAGCGGTAATCAGTCACGCACGCTTGTTCGATATGAACGTGCGCATGATGAAGACCGCGCAGGAAAATGACGAAGCTGCGGCACGGATACTGCAAGGTTGATGAAACCGCCGGAAAAGCGGCGAATTGAATAACACAATGAATACCATGTCGGCAAAGTTCTTCCACTCACGGAAGCAGATTGCCGGTATAGCACGGGAGTAGTGTATGCACCCATCACTTTGGGTAAGTAAAACCGGTTTGAGCGCGCAGGACATGCGTCTGCGCACAATCTCGAACAATTTGGCAAACGTTAGCACCAACGGTTTCAAACGTGACCGTGCTGTATTCGAAGATTTGTTGTACCAAATCAACCGCCAGCCCGGCGGTCAGTCGTCCCAGGATACCGAGCTACCCTCGGGCCTGCAGTTGGGAGCGGGTGTGCGCATGGTCGCCACGCAGAAACAATTTACCCAAGGCACTATTGAAGTGACTGATCAGGGTCTGGACATGGCGATCAATGGCCGTGGTTTCTTCCAGATTCTGATGCCGGATGGCGCCATTAGTTATACCCGCGATGGTCAGTTCCAGATCGATTCTGAAGGCAACGTCGTCAACTCTGAGGGATTCCCGTTAGAGCCCGCGATCACGGTGCCAGAAGGAGTGCATAACGTCACTGTCGGTGCAGACGGTATCGTGAGCGTCGTCGATGCACAGACCGGCGATTCTTCTCAGGTTGGTAACATTCAACTGGCGGATTTTATTAATCCCGCTGGTCTGGAAGCGATGGGCAACAATCTGTTCCGCGAAACTGTGGCGTCCGGCGCTCCCACGCAAAGCAATCCCGCTGAGAATGGTTTGGGCCCGGTGATCCAGGGGGCGTTGGAAAGCTCCAACGTCAACGTAGTGGAAGAGCTGGTGAACATGATTGAAACCCAGCGCGCGTACGAAATGAATTCCAAGGTCATTTCCACAGTTGACCAAATGCTGAGCTTCATCACACAGCAATTGTAATAGGTGATCCGTCATGAAATTTAAGCCCTCCATCTTGCTCTCGTTCAGTTTGCTGCTGGCAGGCTGTGCTACAGCGCCCAATCCTGCGCCGGGTGATCCGCGTTATTCGCCGGTAGCCCCGGTAGCGCCGGCTCCGGCAACGGCAGCAGTAGGTTCCATCTATGCCAGCGGTGCGGGTATTAGTTTGTGGGAGGACAAGCGGGCTCGTCGTATCGGCGACATCATCACGGTGATGTTGGAAGAGAAAACCATTTCTTCCAAGAGCAACAAGACCGACATCAAGAAAGAAGACACGCTGGATATGGAAGTGAATAGCTTGATGGGCGTGGAGCCCAGCTTCCACCTGCCGGGCATGGATAACCGTTACACCTTGAGCTCCGATACTGAAAACAAGCGGGATTTCAAAGGTGATGCCGGTTCAGATCAGAGCAACCGTTTGCAGGGTGAGATTTCCGTCACCGTAGCGGACGTGCTGTCGAACGGTACGCTGGTGGTACGCGGAGAAAAATGGATGACGCTGTCGCAAGGCGACGAATTCATTCGCCTGGAAGGTTTGCTGCGGCCGTCGGATATCGCACCGGACAATACAGTGTTGTCCAGCCGGATGGCCGATGCCCGCATTACCTACAGCGCGACCGGCGCATTGGCCAATGCGCAGCAACAAGGTTTCGTATCGAAGGTCTTCAACAGCCCCTGGTGGCCGTTCTAATTTGAGGTTGCAGTGATGAAGCGCTGGATTGGAATTGCTTTTCTGTTCCTGGGACTGGTGGCGGTTTCTACCGCGAAAGCAGACCGACTGAAAGATATTGCTGACGTGCAAGGTGTGCGCAGCAATCAGTTGATCGGCTACGGATTGGTGGTGGGTTTGGACGGGACTGGCGACAAAACCAGTTCGACACCGTTCACCGCCCAGACCTTCCGTAACATGATGGAACAGTTCGGCATCAGTGTTCCGCAAAATCTGACACCGAAATTGCAGAATGTGGCGGCGGTTGCCATTCACGCGGAATTACCCCCGTTCGCAAAACCCGGTCAGCGCATTGATATCACAGCATCGTCTCTTGGCAATGCGTCGAGCCTGCGCGGTGGAACTCTGCTGATGACGCCGCTGCGCGGTGCCGATGGGCGGGTTTATGCCGTTGCCCAAGGTGATCTGGTGGTCGGTGGTTTCGGTGCCGAAGGTAGTGACGGTTCCAAAATTACCGTGAATGTACCGAGCGTTGGCCGTATTCCCAACGGAGCGAGTGTGGAAGCTGCAGCGCCGAATCCGTTCATGGAAGGCGACATCATGACATTCAACCTGCACAACTCGGATTTCACCACGGCCAAGCGCGTGCGTGATGAAATCAATCGCCTGTTAGGCCCCGGCGTAGCGCGTTCCTTGGATGCGACGTCCATTGCCGTTACTGCCCCGCGCGATCCTTCGCAGCGCGTAACCTATCTGTCGGTTCTGGAAAATCTGCAGATCGAACCGGCAGAAGCCGCTGCCAAAGTCATCATCAATTCCCGCACTGGCACCATTGTGGTGGGCAACAACGTGAAGGTGTCTCCTGCTGCTGTAACCCACGGCAACCTCACCGTCACTATTTCGGAAAATGTGGAAGTATCACAGCCGAATGCGTTAGCGGGTGGCCGTACTGTCACGACGCCCAACAGCGATGTGGATGTCAGCCAGGAAAAAAGCCACATGTTCAAGGTGGGCGACAGCGTGACGTTGGATGACATCGTGGCCGCCGTGAACCGTGTCGGTATGGCGCCAGGTGATCTGATGGCCATTCTGGAAGCGCTCAAGCAGGCTGGCGCACTGCGCGCCGAACTGATCGTGATCTGATGTTATGACCGTCTCGAAGCTGCCGGACCAGGCCCCCGCTTATCTGGATTTTTCCAACTTCGAGAAGTTGAAGCGGCAATCCCGTGAAGAAGATAAGTCGGCTGCGATTCAGTCGACGGCCAAGCAGCTGGAAAGTGTGTTTCTCAACATGATGTTGAAGAGCATGCGGGCCGCCAACTCCGGCTTTTCAGAAGGCAATTATCTCTCCAGCCGCGACGGCGAATTCTACCAGGACATGTACGACCACCAGCTGGCCATGAACATCTCGAATGGCAAGGGAATTGGTCTGGCGGAAATGATCGTCAAACAAATGACTCGGCTGGAAAAGCCGAAGCTGGATGATGCGACCGCCGAATCACCTGCAGTGGATGTCGCGACTCATGACAACGGATTTGCGCTGCCCACCACCCGTCGTACCGCTCTGGAACCCGTCCCTGTATCGCAACAGAGTGCCCGTTCCCTGCGGGAAGCAGAATTACTGCGGGAAATCGAGCGGATGCAATTTGCCGCAGATGCCGGTGCTCCCGAATCCACTTTGTTTGCTCCTCTATTGGAACAGCAGACCATCGCGCCGGTTGTTGAAAGCGCGCCAGAAACAGACCTGTATCTGAATTCGCCTGAGTTGCCAGAAAGCTGGAGCACCCCGGAAGAATTCGTCAATTGCATTTTGCCGCATGCCGAGCGTGCAGCGCGTGAATTGAATGTGGACCCGCAAGCCATTGTGGCACAGGCAATCTTGGAAACCGGCTGGGGTCAGCGTCAAATCAAGGATGCACAAGGCAATAACAGCTACAACCTGTTCGGCATCAAGGCCGGCGGCAGCTGGGAAGGTGAAGTGTCCCGCAAACGCACGCTGGAATACCGGAACGGAATTGCCGCATCAGAGACCGCTTCTTTCCGCTCTTACGGCTCATTGAGCGAAGCATTCGATGATTACGTGAAGTTTTTGAAGGATGGACGTCGGTACGACGGCGTATTTGAACAGAAAAAAGATGCAAAACAGTGGGGATTCGCGTTGCAGAAAGCAGGTTATGCGACAGATCCCAAGTATGGCAACAAAATTGCAAGCATCCTGGAAAGCGACATTTTGCAGTCGACTTTCAACACTGGATACAAATCTTTTTAACGAGCGGTAGCGAACAATGTCGGATCTGATGGGCATAGCGGTATCAGGACTGGTGGCAACCAAGACCGCCCTGAATACTGTTAGCCACAATATCGTAAACGTTGACACGGCAGGTTATAGCCGGCAACGGACTGATATTGCCACGCGGACGCCTGCACTGCTCGGCGGAAATTACATGGGGCAGGGCGTCAGCGTCAATGGCGTCAGTCGCGTTGCCAACCAGTTTGTTGTCGATCAGCTACGTCGCGACACCCAGAACTTCAATTCCTACGACGCTTATTATGAATTTGCCGTGCGCATGGATTCCCTGCTGGGTGACGATTCCACGGCGATCGCGCCTACACTGCAAAAATTCTTTGACGGTGTGCAGGACCTTTCCACGGATCCTTCTTCTGTCGCTGCGCGTCAGGCTCTGCTCAGCGAAGGGCAAGCACTGGCAAACCGTTTCAACACGGTATATGAGCAGGTATTCCAGCAAAACGAAACGCTCAATACCGAGATGGAGACCGTTGCGTCTCAGATCACCCAGCTTGCGAAAAGCATTGCCAACCTGAACAGCTCCATCCGCACGGTGAGTGCCAACAACACCGGGCAACTGCCGAATGATCTGCTGGATCAGCGCGATGAAGCGGTGCGTCAATTATCGGAGCTGGTCGGCGTTCAGGTTATTCAGGAAAGCGATCTGACCTACAACGTGTTCGTTGGTACTGGCCAGCCCCTGGTGATTGGATCGGATTCGTTCACCGTTACGACCGATACCAGCGTCAGCGGCCTTAGCCGGAACGAACTAATTCTGCAGTCAGGTAATTCTCGTCAGAATATTACCAGTCAGGTGTCAGGTGGACGGCTCGGTGGCCTGCTTCAAGTGCGGGATGAGTTGATCGATCCCATATTCAATGAATTGGGCCGGATCTCCATTGTGTTGGCAGATACCATCAACGAGCAGCATCAGCTGGGTATGGATCTGAATAATCAGCTGGGCGGCCTGTTCTTCACTGATATCAATACGCCGCTGGCGGAATCCAGTCGTGTTGCGGCTACTCGCGCGAACGTGGGCACAGCGTCACTGACGGTTACCATCAGCGACAGTTCCTTGCTGACTACAGACGATTATGAGCTGCGTTTTGACGCCGGTAGCGGAAACTATTCATTGGTCAACGCCAATACCCGGCAAGTGGTTTCCACTTTCGCGGATCCGGGCACTGGCAATAGCCAGGTCATCGCCTCAGAAGGCATCACGCTGAATTTTACCGGTGGCGCGCCTGCGAACGGCGACAGTTTCCTGATTGTGCCCACCCGGTTTGGCGCCAGCAATATCGATCTGAACATAAATGACGTCAAACAGATCGCAGCTGCTATGCCGGTGCGCACGCAGTTACCGCAGTCCAATACTGGCTCCGGTTTTGTGGAATCCGTCGTGGTGGATGACACCACTAGCGCAGATTTCGCTACCACGCCGTTTGCCTTGGTGCCGCCTTATACCATCCGTTTCACCAGCCCGACTACTTATGATGTGGTGAATAGCACGACGTCCGCTGTTGTTGTGGGCGCTGTGGCCTATACACCGAATCAGTCCAATGGGTTGCTGGCGCAAGCGGGCCTCTATCCGGCTTCGGGATACGACATCGTATTCAATGGCGTGCCTGCTACCGGCGACCAAGTGGTAATCGAATATAACAACGGCGGCGTCAGCGACAACCGCAATGCGCTGCTGATCAACAATCTTCGTTCGGCCAAAACCATTGGTAATGGCACGTCCAGTTATCAAAGTGCCTACGGCCAGTTGGTCAGCGGCACGGGTACTCGCACCCGCGACGCAGAAATCGGCCAGGAAGCAGCAGAAAGCATCTTGCGCCAGACCGAGGCTCAGCGGGAATCC
>DATLII010000494.1:0-3340 GCA_035539495.1 Dongiaceae bacterium | reverse complement strand
GTTGCGCCAATCGCGCTGCCAGTTGCCCAGTACTGCGATCAGGACACAGATCCAGCAGCAGCGTGGCCGAGCCTTGCGCCGTTATGCATTTCCGCGCCGGTGCCGACAGCGCGTACATCAGGCCACCTTCCAAGCCGTCGGCGCTGATCATCAGCTCGCCCTGGTGCCGGTGCAGTTTCCCGTCGCTGCCTTGCACCGACGCTGCCACGGTTTTTACCGGCTGACGTGCAAACCGATCACGGAAATGGGCGCTCCAATGCACCCGGAAGCCACAGTTGCTCGGCTGCAGGGGCGCAACGTCGATGCCTTTTTCCTGCAGCAGCGGCACCCAGGTACCATCCGACCCCAGCCGTGGCCAGCTGCCGCCGCCCAGGGCCAGCACAGTGGCATCGGCGCGCCAGGTCAGTGGACCTGAGGGTGTCTGAAACAACAGCTCACCCTCTGCATTCCAGCCCAACCAACGATGGCGCGGATGCAGATGCACGCCGCTGTCGCGTAATCGCTGCAGCCAGCGCCGCAGCAACGGGGCGGCTTTCATACCCTCCGGGAAAATCCGCTGCGACGAACCCACGAAAGTGGTGATGCCCAGGCCGTGGGTCCAGGTCAGCAGATCATCGCGGCTGAAGCGCTGCAGCAGGGCCGCGATCTCATCCTGGCGTTCGCCGTATCGGGTAATCAGGGTATCGGCCGGCTCGGCATGGGTCAGGTTCAAGCCCCCGATGCCCGCCCGCAGCAGCTTGCGCCCCATCGAGGGCAGGGCGTCGAACAGATCCACCGTCAGCCCGGCGCCCGCGATCTGCTCCGCCGCCATCAGGCCAGCCGGGCCGCCGCCAATGATGGCGACGCGACGGTCTGGGTGGTCCTTACCGGGGGGCGGGGAGGGCGCGGACATGGCGTATCCTGGTAACGATTCGGGATGGCTGATGATACACTTTCCCCCCGTTCGATTTCGCCCGTAATCCACAGCAATCTGGAGCCCTTTCAACCATGGCAGGAAGCAGCCTGTTAGTCCTGATCGACGATATCGCCACCATCCTGGACGACGTAGCCGTGATGAGCAAAGTGGCCGCCAAAAAGACCGCAGGCGTGCTGGGGGACGATCTGGCGCTGAATGCCCAGCAGGTGGCGGGCGTCAACGCCGACCGCGAGCTGCCGGTGGTGTGGGCGGTGTGCAAGGGTTCGTTCATCAACAAGCTGATCCTGGTGCCGGCGGCGCTGCTGATTAGCGTGTTTCTACCCTGGGCCATTACCCCATTGCTGATGTTGGGCGGCGCCTTCCTCTGTTTCGAAGGCGTGGAAAAGCTGTTTCACAAATTCCTGCACAGTAAAGATGAAGATGACGCTCACCATGCCGAACAGATTCAGGCCGTGGCGGATCCGGCAGTGGACATGGTGGCGTTCGAAAACGCCAAGATCAAAGGCGCTGTGCGCACCGACTTCATTCTGTCGGCGGAAATCATCGTGATTGCGTTGGGTACCGTAGCGGAAGTGCCCCTCAGCAAACAGGTGGCGGTGTTGTCCACCATCGCGATTCTGATGACGGTGGGTGTGTACGGTCTGGTGGCCGCGATCGTCAAACTGGACGACGGTGGTCTGTATCTGTTGCAGCGGCAGGGCGGTGGTGTAGCCGGCCTGCTGCGCGCACTGGGTGCCGGCATTTTGAAACTGGCACCCTGGTTGATGAAATCCCTGTCGGTGATCGGCACCGCTGCCATGTTCTTGGTGGGTGGTGGCATTCTGGTGCACGGCATTCCCGGTTCTCACGACTTCATTCATCACCTGGAAGAAATCGTGGCGGCCTGGCCCGGTATCGGCGTGGTGCTGGAGTGGCTGATGGCGAGCCTGGTGAACGGCATCGGCGGCATTCTGGCAGGCGTCGTGGTACTGGCATTGGTAATGCTGGTGCAGCGCGCCGTTGCCGCGACACGTTCCAAACCGGCCTGAGCGTCAGCATGAACGATATCCGTTTTTCTGCGGCAGACCGCGAGACGCTCGAGCGCATCATGCAATTGCGCCGCGATGTCCGCGGTAATCGCTTTTGCCGCGACGACATCACTGCCGAGGATCTGGATCTGATTCTGCAAGCCGCCACTTGGGCGCCGTCGGTAGGTTTTTCCCAACCGTGGGAATTCGTGCTGGTGCGGGATCGTGCGGTACGCGAAAAAATCGCTGCCAGTTTTGCCGACGAAAACCGTCGCGCCGCCGGTCAGTTTGTCGATGCGAAACGTGAACAGTATGTGCAGCTGAAACTGGAAGGCATTCTGGAAACGCCGCTCAATATTGCGGTGTTCTACAAACCGTCGCAGCAACCGGTGCTGGGTCAGACCAGCATGACTGAAACCGGTGAATACAGTGTGGTGTGCGCGGTGCAGAATATGTGGCTGATGGCCCGAGCCATCAACATCGGCATCGGCTGGGTCAGCATTCTGGATCCTTCCACGGTGAAAGCGGCACTCAACGCGCCAGCGGATCACAAGCTGGTGGCGTATCTGTGTGTGGGTCATGTGCGGGATTTTCCGGAGCAGCCGGAGCTGGAAACCCTGGGCTGGGAAGCGCGCCGCGCGTTACCGTCGGTGGTGTGGTCGGACCGTTATCCCGACGCGAAGACTTGACCCTGGCCTGCAGTATCGGTGTGATTTTTACAGTAGATTATCCGGCGTACGTTGGTTATGTTTTTCCCTCCTGACGGTTCTTCCCGATAATCCTGCTGAGGCCACACCATGAAACTGGAATCCATTGCCCTGCACCACGGCTACACGGCGGAAGCCACCACCAAGGCCGCCGCAGTGCCCATCTACCAGACCACGTCCTACACCTTCGACGATACCCAGCACGGTGCTGATCTGTTCGATCTGAAAGTGGCCGGCAACATTTACACCCGCATCATGAATCCCACCACGGCCGTGCTGGAACAGCGCTTGGCGGAAATGGAAGGCGGTATCGGTGCGCTGGCGTTGGCGTCGGGAATGGCAGCGATCACCTATGCCATCCAGTGCATCACCCGCGTTGGAGACAATATCGTCAGCACCAGCCAATTGTACGGTGGCACCTACAATTTTTTCGCACACACATTACCCCAGCAAGGTGTGACCGTGCGCATGGCATCGTTCGATGATTTTGTCGGGCTGGAAAAACTGATCGACGCTAAAACCCGCGCGGTGTTTTGCGAATCCATCGGCAATCCCGCGGGCAACATAGTGGACATCCGCCGACTGGCTGAAATCGCCCACAAACACGGTGTGCCGCTGATAGTCGACAACACAGTAGCCACGCCTTATCTGTGCCGCGTATTTGATTTCGGTGCCGATATTTCGATTCACTCGCTGACTAAATATATCGG
>DATLII010000493.1:0-5523 GCA_035539495.1 Dongiaceae bacterium | reverse complement strand
CATTCAGGTCGAGCACGCGGGGCTTGAACAGCTCCCAGGGCTTGCGATCGTCTTCCAGCACCAACACCTTGGGTTTCAATCGCGCCGCGGGATTCTGCGACACCACCACGGCCACGCGATCGTCATTCAGCGTCACCACCGAGCCGGTAGGATACAGGCCGATGGCCTGGATGAATTCTTCCACCAGGAAACCGTCGAACAGGGTGTTGCGCAGCTGGAACAGCTCGCGCACCGCTTCGGCAGAGGATAGGGGCACGTCCTGAAAGTCGTAGCTCACCAGGTTTTCGTAGTAGTCCGCCAGGCCGATGATCTGGGACAGGAACGGAACATGGCGACCGGACACCCCTCGGGGGAAACCAGTACCGTCATGGCGCTCCAAGTGGTGCGACACCAGCTTCACGATGCGGCTGTTGAAATCATCGCTGGCCTTCAGCAGCTTCACGCCCCGCACCAGCGACCACTTCAGCATCTCCTGCACATGGGGCGTGGGCGTACCTTTCACCCGCAGGATCTCCTGGGGAATGGTGGTGTAACCGATCTTGCACACCAGCGCCGCCAGCGCCAGATCCGACATGGCATCCCGGGTCAGGTCCAAATGGCGGCCGCACAACACCGCCCAGCTGGCCAGGCGGATGGAATAATTCAGCACGTCCTCGCTGTGGGATTCGATGCGGGACAGATAGGCGAACGCGTCCGGATTGCGGATCACGCTGTTCACTAATTCGAACGACACGTCCCGCAACTGGTCCAGGCTCAAACGGCCATCGTCAGCGGCATTACCCAATACCTTGCGGATGCGATCGCAAATACGACGATGAACCCGGCGCGCTTGACGCAGTTCGCGATCGACGGAAGTTTGAGCTTTATAGGGATGGTCGTTCTGGATGGTGCGGATGCGCAGGTTGATCAGCTCGCGGCCGTTCTTGCGCTGTTTTTCTTCGAAATAGTCGGAAACGAAACTGAATTCCTGGGCAACGGGCCGCATCTTGCCGAGCGAGCGGGATCGGCGTACGTCAACGTACACCCACTTGCAGAGGTGCTGCAGCTTCTCCAATTGAGCGCGATCCTCAATATGGAAGCCCTGGATGGGGAACGGAGTTTCACGCCACGGGCGATCAATGCCCGAGACAAACATGCCGATCTGCAGATCCTCGGCTGTGACTTTTTGAGTCCTTACGGTCATGCGCGAGCTGCCAGGTAAGTGGTGCAGTAAGTTTTATTTACAATGGGAAGTGTGAAAATTGTAACCCCCATGTTACAAAAATTGCAAAGTAGTTCTCGGTTTCCACTGTTGTTTTATCGTAACGCCGGTCTTGTGACAACGGCATGACGCAACCAAAGCCCGAATAGCATGGTTTAGAGCAAGGGTTGGACCAGTGTCGAAGTAAAAAGTGCAGGAAATAAGAAAAGCGGAGTGGAGAGGGGGAGAAGTTGGTCTCCCTCACGCCAACCCGAACGTTTGTTGGACTCTGTTTTAGTCTGGAATTGACCCGAGGGAGTAGCGCGAATCCTACCGGAGCCCTTATTCGCTGACAAGCTCATCCATGCCGCTTGCCGACGACCTGTCAGTGCGTCGGCAACAGTTGATAGCGCGCCAGCAGGTTGGCGAAATCCGGCACCGTGAACAGCACAATATTCACCCCCCAGGCCAGGGCGGTGGCCAGCAGCAGAGGCACCGGTTGAACCCTATGGAACGGTTTGCGCAGCACGATCACATAGAACACTGCCAGCATAAGACCGCCCAGCAGCAGGCCGCCGACAATATCGCTGAGCCAGTGCACCGTCAGGTACAGGCGCGCGCCCGCCACCAGCAGAATCAGAATGCCGCTGATGGAGAGGATGAGTTGATGGCGCCGGGCCGCCACGCCGGGCAGCATCAGACTGGTCAGCAGACCCACGAACACCAACATCATCGCGGTGTGGCCACTGGGATAGGACCAGGAGGTCGGTGGTGCCGCCACTAACGCGGGGCGGGCTACCTCGAACAATCGCTTGGCCAGCTCCATCAAGCCCTGGGCCGTCAGCGTGATGCCCACCCAAAGTCCGGCCACATAAAAATTGCGTTGCAGCAGCAGCGCCGCCGTTACCGCAACCGCCCATAGCAGCATGGGCTTGAAGTAACCCAGCGATGTGAGGCCGACAAAGAACAGGTCCAGCCAGCTATGGCGCAGGCTCATCATCCAGTGGGTGGTGGCGAGGTTGATCTGCTGTACCGGATCGGTCGATAACGTCAGTCCCAGTACCAGGAACAACAGCGCCAGGCAGCCTGCCAGGGTGAACGCCAACCCCAGTTTATTCTGGCGGGAATGGATGGATCTTTGGGTATGACGGACGAAGTGTGCGCCCAGCCAGGCCACCAGGATCAGCCCCAGCAGGAACACCAGATGCTCGGTGCCCAGGGCGTTTTGGCCCTCGATGCTTTTTCCTACCAGGTAACCGGGCATCAAGTAGAACCCGGCCCAGGCGATACCGGCCAGCAGATCGAGAATGAAGAAGCGCAGCGGTGACATCTCCATCAACCCGGCGGCGAGCGGCATGATCGGGCGCAGTGGGCCGATGAAGCGGCCCAGCACGATGCCCATGGTGCCGTACTCGTCAAAGTAGCGTTCGCCTTTTTCAATCCACTGCGGATGTGTGCTGAACGGCGGTATGCGCCGGATCACATGGTGGTAGCGATAACCCAGCAGGTAGCTGAGGCCATCCCCCAACGCAGCGCCGATAAATCCAGCCAGCAGCATCAACCACACATTGATGCCCGCTGCCCCCGCGGCGGTAGAAACGCCCACCAGCAACACCACGCCGGGCACCACGATCCCCACTAGCGCCAGACATTCCAGAAATGACAGCAGGGCAACGAAAAACAAAATCCAGTCCCGATGCTCGGCAAGCCACTGCATCAACAGGTCGATGTGCTGCGCGGTCCAGTGCGTGATCGGGTCGATGTAGTGGGCCATGTTGTAAGAAAGCCACTGCATCGCCTGTTCGAAGAATTGCTCCATGAATGATCCATGAGAAGGAGAGTGGCCGGATTGTAAACCGCACTTGGCCAAAAAACACGGTTGACCCTGGAGCTGGCTCCAGCGCTAGCCTGGACCGGCACATTCAAAGGAGGTTCCCTATGTCCACAACAGTGCAGACAATATTGGAAATGACAGTGAACTGGTTTCTGCCGCTGTATTTTGCGGCGTTTTTTGGCGTAGCGGTGGTCTGGCGCACTTATCGCGTCTGGCGCGACACCGGCGTGAATGCGTTTCGGCTGCGGGAGGAGTCCGGTCCGGAAAGGGTCACCGGACGCTATTTCAAGCTGCTGCCGGTAGGTGTCGTGGTGTTGCTGGCGGTGTATTGGCTCTGGCCTGCGGTTTACCGGCAACTGGGCGTGATCGAATTACTGGAAACCGCGGTGGTGCAGAGCATTGGCATGCTGCTGATGCTGGCAGCGCTGGTGTGGACCGTGTTGGCGCAGACGCAGATGGGACAATCGTGGCGTATCGGTATCGACCATGAGCATCGCACTGCGCTGGTGACGGCGGGCGTGTACCGTTTTTCCCGCAATCCGATTTTTGTCGGCATGATCGGCAGCATGCTGGGATTGTTCCTGGTATTGCCCTGCGCAGTGACATTGCTGGTGCTGGGGTTGAGCGTGGCGTTGATCCAGGTGCAGGTGAGTCTGGAGGAAACGCATCTACGCGATCTGCACGGCAATGACTACGGCGACTATTGCCATCAGGTACCGCGCTGGTTGTGACTGCGTGACGACTGCAATCGGTTCTATACTGGGGCATTGCAATGGCTGCCAGGATGGAATTCTCGATGACCACCGCTACACCCGGCATTTCGATTCGCGAACTGACACTGCACCAGCCTTGGCAGTGGTTGGAAAAAGGCTGGCAGGATTTCAAACGCGCGCCGGCGGTGGGTGCTGCGCATGGTGTGGCGGTGGCGATCTTTGCTGCGTTACTCGTGTTGGTGGCGCACAACAAATTCTGGTTGCTGGCCGGTGCCTTCACCGGATTTCTGGTGGTAGCGCCGGTGCTGGCAGTGGGATTGTACGGCGTGAGTCGCGCGTTGGAGCAGGGCCATCCTGTAGGTTTCATGACGGTGTGGCGCACCTGGATGAGTTGGCGCGGCCGTCCGCATCATGATTGGCGGCTGGTGCGATTCAGTTTATTGCTGGGATTGGCGGGCACAGGTTGGGTGCTCACCTCGGCGGCGCTGATCACGTTGTTGGCGCCGGTGCCGATCAATCAGCCGCTGGACTTTCTGCGCCATGTGGTGATCGCGCGCGATAATTATCTGTTCGAAGTGTGGCTGGCGCTGGGTGGCGCTCTGGCTGCGCCGATGTTTGCGTCGAGCGTGGTGACGTTGCCGTTGTTGCTGGATCGTCGAATCAATGTGCTCGATGCAGTGTTGGTGAGCTGGCGCGCGGTGATGGCCAATCCAGCGCCGATGGCATTGTGGGCTGCACTGATCATGGGATTGGCCTTGCTGGGCCTGCTGGGTTTCGTGATGGGCTGCGCCGTAGTGATTCCAGTGCTGGGCCATGCCAGTTGGCACGTGTACCGCGATTCGGTGGACGCCAGCGCCTTGCCATTGCGGGAAGACCCCGTTTCACAAAAAGGGGGCTAGGCCATGGAACATGCCGTGCTGGGTTTTACCGAAGAGCAGATTGCCTGGTTTGGCCTGACCTTCGGCATTGCCGCCTTCATATTGTATATGTTGTTCATCGTATGGAAGCTGGCGAAGGATTCAAAGGCGGGGCGATTTGGAACCTTTGTGATTTTTCTGGTGCTGGCGTTGGGAATGGTGGGGTTTGTGGCGAAGGGAATTATTCAGTGGGTGTTGGATATTTAGCAAAAAGGCCAGCGTGAGTGCTGGCCTTTTTTATTGCAATATTGCCTGCTGATATCAATGCTGCGGCTTCAGGCTTTCCTTGTGCACCGCGTTCACATCTTCGCCCTTATGCTGCAAATCGGCGTGATAGGATGAACGCACCAGCGGCCCGCTTGCTACGTTGGCGAAACCCAGTTCTTCACCGAAGATGCGGAATTCCTCGAACTCGGCGGGGGTGACAAACCGATCCACCGGCGCGTGCTGTTTTGACGGCTGCAAATATTGTCCGATGGTGATCATATCCACGTCATGTGCGCGTAGGTCGCGCAGGGTCTGGAACACTTCTTCGTTAGTTTCACCCAACCCCACCATGATGCCGGATTTGGTTGGCACGTGCGGCACTCGTGCTTTGTAGCGTTTCAGCAAATCCAGTGACCACTGATAATCGGAACCCGGCCGGATTGCCTTGTACATGCGCGGCACGTTTTCCATGTTGTGGTTGAACACGTCGGGCGCGTCGGCGGCCAGCAGGTCCAGCGCGATTTCCATGCGGCCACGGAAGTCCGGTACCAGTACTTCGATTTTGGTTTTCGGCGACGAAGTGCGGATCGCGCGGATGCAGTCGGCAAAATGTCCGGCGCCGCCGTCGCGCAGGTCGTCGCGATCCACCGAGGTCACCACCACATATTTCAG
>DATLII010000492.1:0-2375 GCA_035539495.1 Dongiaceae bacterium | reverse complement strand
GGCGAATGCGATCGATCACGTCCTGCACGGCGTCGCGGAGTTTTTCCACGCTGTCGGCAGACAGCCGCACCGACACGTCCGGCTGGAAACGTTTTTCCATGAAATCGAAGAAATGTGCGGTGGCCTGCTGCACCAGCAGCTTCGCCTCCACTTCCCGTACCAGTTCGCGCTTGCGTTCTTCCAGCTCGGCAATCACGTCGGTGAAATCACTGATGATGCGCTCGGAATATTCATAGGCGTCCAGCAGATCATGCACTTCGCCACGGGTGACGAAGGCTTCCAGCGCGTTCAGCGTATTACGTGTGTTACGGTGGCGGGTGCGCACAGATGCACGGCCCAGCTCAGCAAATGATTGCGTAAACAGGCGGCCCATGCGGGAAAACGGGAACGTACTGTGCAGCGTGGCCTGGTCCACCTGCTTTTCCAGCCAGCCGTGTTCCAGCAACTGGTTCAGAATCCAGTTGGCCTGCTCGCGCTCGGATTTGAAGCGGGTGTCGACGTCACCGTCGTCGGCATCCAGTAGAGGGGCACGGGCCAGCGCTTCCTCGAAGATCTCCACTACCTGATCCCGTTGCAGGGATTCACCGTAATCAGCGCTTTCGCTGTACTGGCGCTCATACAACAAACGCAGGCATTCGACGATCTGTTCTCGGTATTTGCTGACCAGGGGGCGGAAAAAATGGCTGCGATTATCGCTAAAAAACATGTATCAGTTTGGGCTGCGGCGAAGGGTTATAGGGAGCATGCGGCCAAACCCGGTGCAAAACAACGGTAACCGCAACTGGGGCCTTTTTACTGGAATCCGGCAGGTACTTCAAGCAAGTGGACACGGCGCCGGTTGTCCAGCGCCGTTGAGAAGAAATTTCCAATTAATCAGGTAGCTGCACCGTTTACACGGGCCAGCAACGTAGACAACGACGCGTCTCAGCGCCGATAGGTCTGGTCCAGGTAGGCGACAATATCGGCGGATTCAAACATGTCCACCCCGGTGTTGGGGTCGATCAGGTACGGCACCTGTACATTGCCGTGGCGCCCGAAGAATTCGGACCGCTTGGTATTCGGCAGCGGCTTGTAGGGGCCCAGGTGCAAACGGAATGTGGACGGCCCCACATCGGCACGCTGCTGTTTACCGATGTTGATCAGCGTGTAGGGCAGCTCCAGTTCGCTCAGTTTTTCTCGCACGATACGGGAATAAGGGCTGGATTCGAAACTGTACAGGGTCAGGTCCTGCGGCGCCGGCAAGGATGGCAGCACCCGCACACCCTGGTTCTGGCGTACCGCGGTGGCCAACTTGTAGCGGACCAGGGTCAGCGCGGTGGCATGCAGCGGCTTGGGCGCACTTTTGCCGGCGTAGTGGCGAAACAGGTATTCCACGATCAGATCGGAGCCACCCAGGCGGGTGTTGGTGTTGGGGTCCACCAGATAAGGCACTTCGTCACTACCGGAGACTTCTTTCAATTGGGCCAGGAACCGGGTGCCGCCGACCGGGACCGGGATAATACGAATATCCAGATTCAGCTCGGTACAGGCCGCTCGCACCAGACGGCATTTCGGGCAGCCTTCGCGGTCGTACAATTCCGGCAGTCGCTCCGGTTGCTGCACGTTACGGCTGCCCATGCTGCCGCGCCAACCCATAAGAGTGGAAGCGATGACCGAGCTGGTCACATCCCAGGTTCTGTTCATATTCGTCTCCTGACTGCTTGAAACTGATTGCTGCGGGGCCTTGTTCATACACAGGCTCAATTCGACCGGCGTCGAAGTATCGCCGCTTCCGATTTGGGTTTCAAGCTGCTGTTTTCAGGGTCAGAACCTGTTGTGGGTGAGGCCGTTGGTAAGAAAAGGAATGGCGCTATTGGTGGTGTTATCCAACACCCGGGACTGGTCTTTCAACTGCACGCCACTGAGGCCGGCCTTGAAGGCTCCCCCGATCAGATAGGCACAGGTCTGCGCAGCGCTGGCATAATCCAGCCCCTCGGGCCGAACATTGGAAATACAGTTGCGATTGGCATCCGTGAGCCCGCGCAGCGGTTGCCAGGTCAGATAAAGCCCCAGGCTGTCCGGCGAGCTAAGGCCCGGACGCTCACCAATCAGCACCAAGACCAGTTTCGCACCCAGAGCCTCGCCCACATCGTCACCCAGGGCCACCCGCCCCTGTTCTGCCAGGCACAACGGCGCCATGGTATAACGGGGATGCAGTAGGGGCTTTAGTTCCTTCAAGAAAGGCGCGGCATGGCGTGCCACCGCCAGGGAGGACAACCCGTCCGCCACCAGAATGACAATATCCCAGGGCGCTGCCCGCCGCAGGCGGCTTTCGCGCAATTGCTCGGCGTCGTCCGGGTGCAGGCTGCGGCCCAGATCCGGCCGCTGCAGATAAC
>DATLII010000491.1:0-5753 GCA_035539495.1 Dongiaceae bacterium | reverse complement strand
GCCCCCAACAATTTCTTCCAGCGTCATCTGGCCTTGAAAGCTGTAGGGAAGCCCCACAATCACCATGCCGAAGTGCAATAAATTGGTAATCATGGAAAACAATGTTACTTCCTGGCCGCCATGTTGCGTCGCCGTTGAGGTAAATGCGCCACCCACTTTTCCGTTCAGAGCACCTCTCGCCCACAAGCCACCGGCCTGATCCAGAAAACTGGCCATTTGGGACGGCATGCGGCCAAAGCGGGTTGGGCAACCCAGAATGATCGCGTCGTAATCCGCTAGCTCCGCGATCGTGGCAACGGGAGCGGCCTGCTCAAGCTTGAAATGTGCCGCTTTGGTAACGTCTGCGGGAGCTGTCTCCGGTACTCGTTTGATGACAACTTCAGCACCAGCGGAGCGAGCACCTTCTGCGACGGAATGGGCCATCGTTTCAATATGGCCGTAGGATGAATAATAAAGTACAAGAATTTTAGCCATGGTCGTATTCCTTTATAGTCAGCCAATGAGTTCAAGCGCTTTTGCAACACCAGCACCATAGGCGGGATCGGCCTTGTTGCAATTAGCGATATGGCGCGCCTTAACCGATGCTGGAGCATCACCCAATGCCCGCGCTGTATTTTGAAATAGCGCTTCCTGTTGATCTTGGTTCATCAGACGGAACAGATCGCCCGGCTGCTCATAGTGGTCATCATCCACTCGGTGATCCCAGTGATCGACCGCGCCATTCACGGGCAGCGGGGGTTCGGACAGATCGCTCCGGTTCTGCCATTCGTTCTGGCTATTGGGGTAATGGGCAATGGCGGATCCCGCGTTGCCATCGGTTCGCATTGCGCCGTCACGATGGTAGCTGTGATAGGGGCAGCGCGGAGAATTGACTGGGATGAGATTAAAGTTGACACCAAGCCGGTAGCGCTGCGTGTCACCATAGGAGAACAGCCGGGCCTGCAACATTTTATCCGGCGAGAAACCAATACCGGGAACCACATTCGCTGGCGAAAACGCGGACTGCTCGACTTCGGCAAAGTGATTATCCGGATTCTTATTCAATTCCAGTGTGCCGACTTCAATCAATGGAAACTCGGAATGCTTCCAGACTTTGGTAAGGTCGAATGGATTGTGCCGGTGTGTTCTCGCCTGCTCTTCTGTCATGACTTGAATACAGAGTTGCCAACGTGGAAACTCTCCGTTTTCAATAGCGTTGTAGAGATCGCGCAAATGACTTTCACGGTCCTGACCAATAACTGTGGCGGATTCTGCATCAGATAGATTTTCGATAGGCTGCAGACTGCGGAGATGAAACTTGACCCACACGCGCTCCTGCGCTGCATTGATGAAGCTGAACGTGTGACTGCCAAAGCCGTGCATGTTGCGATAGGTTTTGGGAATCCCCCTTTCGCTCATGACAATGGTGACCTGATGCAATGCC
Source organism: Dongiaceae bacterium (assembly GCA_035539495.1). Classification (GTDB taxonomy): domain Bacteria; phylum Pseudomonadota; class Gammaproteobacteria; order Pseudomonadales; family Ketobacteraceae; genus Ch67. The sequence goes on along the minus strand of DATLII010000491.1, from coordinate 4,330 downwards.
TCGGGCAGCAGCGTCCAGAAATCCCAGTTATTGGATGCGCTTCGCAACCCTGTGCGAGGATCGCGCTTGACCGCATGATTGAGGTCGGGAAAACGCAATGGGTCCCTGAAGAAAAAGACAGGCGTGTTGTTTCCCACCAGATCCCAGTTACCTTCGTCGGTATAGAATTTAATGGCAAAACCGCGAATGTCCCTCTCTGCATCGGCGGCGCCACGCTCCCCCGCCACCGTTGAAAACCGCACGAACACCGGTGTTTGCTTACCGATCTGCGAGAACAGACTGGCCCTGCTGTATTTCTTGATATCTTGTGTGACCGTAAACGTGCCGTAGGCGCCCGCTCCTTTCGCATGCATCCGCCGTTCGGGAATGACTTCGCGATCAAAATGGGCGAGTTTTTCGATCAGCCAAATGTCTTGCAGTAGTGCGGGACCTCTGGGGCCAGCGGTCAGAATATTAAGATTATCGGCCACCGGTGCCCCTGTGGCATTGGTCAATGTTTTTTCAGACATGACAGAACTCCTACAATAACGATGACAATAGTTGTTCGGTGGATAGAATGGCATGCGCATAGGTTGGGCCATTGATGTCATGGGCAGATCGCATTGCATCCTCACTGAAGGCGGCAGTTGCATCACGCACCAAGGTCACGTGATATCCCAGTTCAACGGCAAATTTGGCTGTCGATTCTATGCAGGTATTGGCCAGCAACCCGATAACAATGACCTTTTCAACACCGTGCTGCTTAAGTTGCAGATCAAGATCCGTATTCGCAAATCCGCTGCTACCCCAGTGCTCCTGCACAATCACGTCCTGCGGTTGTGGCTCAAAATCTGGATGCCACTGCCCTCCCCAGCTGCCTACCGCAAAGACCTGTGCCTTGTACGCGCCCAACTGATAAGGGCTCGGGTAACGCCAATGTTGGAAGTCATTGGGCCTCGCGCGATGATGGGGCACGTAAAATATCGGGAACATGTGCTGCCGCATAGCGCTCGCAATTGAACGCATATTGGCTAGAGTGCCTGTCGCGTTGGCGACCGGCGCGGCTAGTCCCTGGAGTTTTCCGCCTTCGCTGAGAAAATCATTGTATGGATCAACCAGCAGCAGTCCGGTGTCATCCGGGGAATAATGTTCGATTGTCATCTGTCAGCCCTGCCTTTACTCGGTGACTTTCCAAGTAGCAGGCAACGACAGATTGCCAGACGCCACATCCCATACGCTGCTTACACACAAGAATGGATTATGAAGATCCGCATTGACCTGCAAGGCTGCCGTCACTCCATCGTAGTTGAAGGACTGTGGGAATCCGACTGCAGCAAGCGGCACCCGAATTTGCGCGGCATCTTTCTTCACACGCAGATCATATCCCGGCGAATCGATAAAAATGGGGGCTCCTGGCCAGGTAGGAGGCAGCTTGGGTTTCGTCCCTTCAGGAATATCCCGCACTTTCAAACCGGACGGGCCGCAGGTCGCATCCTTGGTCAACACGACCCAATGGGAATGCCATAAGCCTCCGTCGTTGTCCTTTTTACCATCGCCGTTTTCGTCCAACTGCGGCGTGTCATCAAAATCTGGGTGCGATGTGAGTGCCAGTGCCAAAATGCCAGAACCCGCCTCGAAGCCGACGGAACCGCTGTCCAGACTGGTGGGCCAAACATAACTGTAGACCTCAGCACTGGCGAAACTGCCTTTCGGTTTTGGTAAACGATTGCCTGCTTCACCCACCACCAACTGCTCAAAGACCAGATCCTTACCTTCTTTGAACACCCGGGTGTGGACCAGGTCAAATGCAGCATCGACCTTTTCATTCTTTTCACTTTTGATGCCGACAGATTCGTGCGCAAAAGCCGGCTGCATCATTACTGCGCTTAACAGCATCGTTTTTATGTAAACTGCTTTCATGTCACTTCTCCTTACGAAAACGCGCGATCCGTTAAGCGGTTTTGATATCCAGGGAAATCGCTGTATTGAAAAGTTTGGAGACTGGGCAGGTTTCTTTGGCCTTGTGAGCAAGACTGGTAAACATCTCGGCCTCTTCAGCAATCAATTCGGCGTTCAACGTCAATTTCACGCCTGAAATGGAAAAGCCATCGCTCGTCTTCTCCAATGTTACAGCGGCTTCCGTACGCATTTCCGGTACACGTACACCGGCCTCGGTCAGCACAAGCGCCAACGCCATCGTGAAGCAACCGGCGTGGGCAGCAGCCAATAGTTCTTCCGGATTACTGCCAGGCTTACCTTCAAATCTCGCTGCAAATCCATACGGGTAATGATCCAGCGCTCCGCTTTCGGTCGAGAGCGCACCTTTTCCATCTTTGAGACCACCCTTCCAAGCCGCATTGCCTCGGCGTGTAATGCGCATATCAGTATCCTCTACATGATTCTATGGCCATCCTTCGCAACCGATTCATGCTGGAATTCGGCGCGAAGGAATCCTGTCGCATTGCGGATGTCGCAATGCGAGTGTGTGGAGAGCTATTGTTTGAGTTGTCTAACCCGCGACTGCCAATTGAACGGTGCGGTTTGGAATTGCGTTTCTATCCGCCCACTCCAACGCAAAATCCGCCACCGCTTCCCAACCTGCTTCCATGCAGGTCCAGTGAGATCGATCCGGATACAATTTGAATTCCGTGAGAGATGCCGCGCGCTTCTGTTTTCTATAGATGGCCCGCGTCATACCTGGATCCGCAATTTTGTCGATGCCACCTGCAATGAGCAAAAGCGGCGGGCGGGTCGGACTATCCCAACGAATGGGCCCTGCACCACCTGACAAAACGCCATCCCAATACACTTTTCCGGCAGTGGGTATGATGTAGCGTTCATAGTGTTCATCAACCAGTTCGCGCGCCAAGCCATTCGCAAAGCGTTTTGCAAAGAATGATTTGGACATTTGCACCACCTTCTTACCGCTGAAGGGATCACCTAACACGGGCAACGCCGACACTAAGGTGCTAAAACCAGGCGTCACACCCGGCGTAGGCGCGGGATTAATGGCGACACCGGCTGAACCATAGCCTTGATCAAGTAAGTGCTGAATGAAAACACCGCCAGCTGAATGGCCGATGAGAATGGGGGCTTCCGGAAGTGAACGGATAATCTCAGCGTAGTGTTCCACTATTTCGGCAGGTCCATATTGGGTCAGCTCGGCTCGCGGGTTAGCGCGCAGATCCGCCGGCTCGCCTTTGTCACCTGGCCAGTCCGGTGCAATGACTTTCTTGCCTTTGGCCTCGAAGCGTGACGCCCACGTTTGCCAGCTTTTACTGTTAAGCCATGCACCGTGCACTAACATGACGTATTTCGACATTTTGAAATCCTCCCTGTAATCAACCGTTGAAGATCGCGCTGGCAATAATGTCGGCGCAAACCTGTGGATGTTGGTGGTGTGGTCCGTGTCCTGAGCTCGGGAACGTTACCAAGGTCAGTGTTGGTAGGTCCTGGTTGAGTGCATACCAGTTTTCAACCGGAAAGATGATGTCGTGATCGCCACCGATATGCAGAATGGGTATGCGCGTATTTTTGAGTGTTTCCAGTACGGGTGGTGCTGGAAAGGCAGGATTGCTGGGCCCATTGACCAAACTGCCACGCGCAAAATCCACTGGAACCGGAGGGCTCAGGTCTGTCGTCCGCGCCAGAATGCGCGCCTGTGAACGCGCAGCAGCTTCACGACTGGCTGGTGATATCGGCTCAAAGAAAAGAGCGACGACATCTTCAAAATCATTTTCGTCTTTACCTGCCAGATCATAGAACAGTTTTTCTGCCGGCTTAACCAGAGGGCCCGGCGGAGTCGTGCCCACCAACACTACATGCGTGATGTTCTGCGGGTATAACGTCAATGCCGCCTGCGCTGCCATCCCACCCAGCGACCAGCCACCCAGCACGACATCTTTCAGTTCGAGCGCTTTGATAAGATCGCGCACGTCCGCTGCCATTTCGATGGGATTGTAGGTTGGCGTTCCACTGGATTGGCCTAAGCCGGTGTAATCGAAGGTAATGACACGAAAACCATTTTCCGCGAGCGCGTCGAGAAAGGCTGGATCCCACTGGTCCAGAGTGCCGCGAAAACGTGTACACAAAAGAATAGGAGTTCCGCTGCCAATCGAACGATAAGCTAAAACACGGTTACCTGCTTCTGTAAATTGGGTGGGTGCTGAGACGGCTGATACAGGGTTTTTCTTTTCCATTGCCTTACGATCTCCTGAGGTTGTCATCATTTATTGATCCAGTGCCCGCCGAACCGGTTTACCGGCGACCACGCAGGTGTGGCGGCGATGGGCGCTGGTGCGTGTGGGGCGAATGAACCCGCGCCAAAGGTGATCTTTCCGCCCACTACGGT
>DATLII010000490.1:0-12307 GCA_035539495.1 Dongiaceae bacterium | reverse complement strand
GTGCGCCACACGCGCGGGCCGAGCGTCAGCACATCAAAGCCCTTCTCCTTCGCCTGCACCACTTCCTCATCGCTGAAACCACCTTCCGGGCCAATCGCCACGCCGATAGACTGCGGCGCCTCGCCCTGGAACGGATTCGCCGGTAATTCCTCGGTATGCAAAATCCATTTGCGCTCAGTAGTGAGCGTTTCGCACCAAGCGGCCACCGGCTGCGGCGAATTCAATATCGGCACAATGTTCAAACCGCTCTGCTCGCAAGCGCTGATCAGCAGATGGCGCCATTGCTGCAGTTTTTTCTCCAGCCGCTCGCCCTTCAATGACACTTCGCAATGCTGGCTGAACAGCGGCGTGATCTCGCTCACGCCCAGTTCCACCGCTTTCTGCAATGCGTAATCCATATGATCGCCCTTGCCCAATACCTGACCCAGGTGAATATGCACCGGAGATGCGCGGTCCGCCTCATTGAAAAAATCCAGCGACACCGACACGGCTTTTTTGCCCACTTCCACAATGGCGCCGTGGTACTCGCCACCAGTGCCATTGAATACGATCACCGCATCGCCCGGCTGCATCCGCAACACGGTGCCGATATGGCGACTGCCACTTTCGTCCAGCACCAGCGTCTGGCCTTCCAGCAGGGATTGGTTCTGGAATATTCGGGGAGTGCGCATGAGGGAGGTTCTTGATCGGAAATTTGGAATCAATTCTAGCCCGAACCGCACCTGTTAACCACAAGCACGGTTCGTGTGTGGGCCCGAGGTTAGTGCAAACCGGGAATAGGCTCGATTCTGGCCTCCACCGCTTCCCGGAACAGATCGCTGTAGACGGCGTCCACATTCAGATCCGCCAGCACGGAATACAGGCCCCACTGCAGACGGTTCACGAACAGCTGGTTCGGCGGCAAGCGCATGCTGAAGCGGTTGCGGTTCTTCAGCACCATGCGATCAAAATTTTCTGCCACATGGCGTTTGTCGTAACGGTACGGCTTGGTGGATTTATAGGGCTGGTACAGCCGGTCAATCATCTCCCACTGGAAATCCCAGTCGAACTTGCGGGGGTTCGCCACGAAGCCCATGGCAGTATGGGCTTCCCGGAAACCACGACGATCATTGTCGAGCACGGCCTTCGCCATGCTCTTCCAGGCAGTCAGAAATTCTGTGTCGAAGGTACGCAGGCAACCAAAATCCAGAAATACCACATCGCCATTGGGACGGAACAGGAAATTGCCCGGGTGAGGATCGGCGTTGAAAAAACCGTGGCGGAAAATACCGTCGAAGGTGGACTGGAACAGGATCAGGCTGCTGCGACGTCGCGCGGCTTCGTCAGCATGCTGGCCGTGGTCCGCCAGGTTGGCGCCGGTTTCCAACGAACTGGTCATCACCAACGGGCTGCAGCGGTCGAACCACACCTTCGGCACCACCCGTCCCTCGCATCGATTCCATGCCTCGCTCACGGCGTGCTGGCGCCGCGCTTCCAATGTGTAATCGCATTCTTCCAACAGACGTTGGCTCAATTCCGCCGTCAACGCGGCGCCGTCCATCTTGCTGCCCATCAATAACACCTGCGCAAACAGGCCGACATTTTTCAGGTCGTGCTTGATCAGATCCTGGATACCGGGATATTGCACCTTCACCGCCACCGGCACCCCCTGAAACTCCGCGCGATGCACCTGACCGATGGAGGCGGCGGCAAAGGCTTCAGTCTCAAAACGGTCGAACAGGTCGTTTACGGGAGCGCCCAAACTGGACTCGATCTGGCTCACGACGGCGGAATAGGGCATGGCGGTAGCAGCGGACTGCAGCTGGGCCAGAATTTTCTGTGCTTCCGGCGGCAGGCTGGGGTTCAGATAGCTCGCCATCTGACCGAACTTCAGCATCAATCCCTTCATGCCGTCGAACTGATTGACCAGCGCCAGTGCCTGCGCCACCGCCTTGTCATTGGATTGCGGCAGTTCCAGGCCGAGCGCTTTGCTGGCGGCCGCCATGCCCAAACGCGCGGCCAGCTTGGTGGTGGTCCAGCTGCGTTGCCGCAATGTCGGTTGCTCGGGTTTTTTCGTCATGGCTCTGCCTGCTTATTTCCAGAGTGTTCATCCAGTCGCGCATATCGCGCGACATCCGCACTATACCGGGAAATTTGCCACCCCGCGCAATGGCAACAAACGTCAGTCGGGTGATCTTTGCAGGCGCCTTGGGTAAACTGAGCACGATCCGGCGCCGCTCACAACGCTGCCGGCCCTCGGGGAATTCAACAGAACCAGACAGGTAACGTCATGGCTTTCGATTACGGCTCGACAGGATTGGGGATTCGCAACCCGTTCAAACTGGAAGGGGTGGTGATAGCGACGCGGGGAGGCCTGCAGACGTTGCTGTCGCTGTACTTGCTGATCTCGGTGTCAGGGCTGATCAATAACAATAACCTGACCCTGGGCTGGATCACCGCGCTGGTAGGCTTCGTGCTGCTGTCCAATGGCTTGTATGCGCTGGGCCGCGGCATCATCAAGGTGGTGCGGTTTTATGTGGGCCGCAGCATTCCGTCGTCGCTGGCAAAAAATGTATCGCGCTCGGAAAAACAGAACGTCGAGAAACACGCTTACTACAACCATCAGCAATTGGAAGAAATGCTGATGGGTCGCAAGAACATCACCTACAAGGAACCCACCGGCCTGATCTCGCGGGTGGTGCACAGCATTTTCCCTCGCCTCACATTCACGCCGTTTCCCGTGCGCAATATTGCCGATCAGCTGGCAGGCGCGCTGGCAAAAACCGCGGTGGCGCTGATCTGCTACGTGCTGAGCTGGTTTATGGTGGTGTCGGGCCTGGTGGGAAAAAATGCGGACGTGGTGCTCACTGCCGTGTCATTCGCGCTGCTGATCTATCTGATCCTGGCCTGGCGCGGCGCCAAGGTGGATTTGAGCGACGTGAACATCTCGCATTACAAAGGCGAAATGAACGTCAAGCAAGTGACGATCGCATTGCTGGTGGCCATCCTGACGCCGGTGATTTTTGTATTCCTGCATAAAGTGTTGTGGCTGCCGTACATTGCCAAGATCAAGAATTACCAGAATCTGGTGACGGTAATGGAAGCCCATATCACCGGATTCAGCAGCGGCGGATTCATTGTAGGTCTGCTGATTCTGGCGGCGGTGGTATCCGTGCTGATTCTGTTGCTGGTGGCGGAGCGCGCGCGGCTGGCCAATCCGGTGACGGAAGTGTCGGAATTTCGCGAAAGTTGGCAGGAGCTGGTGCATCCGCAGGATGTGTTCATCAACATTGAAAGCAACGTGATGGCCAATCGCCGTTACCGCGAAGTGCCCAATCGGGTGTATCGCGAGTTTGATGCCAACCTGCTGCAGGAAGGCCGCGCCAGCGACAAGGGTCAGTTCGACGGCGAAACCATTCAGGAAACGCAACCGGAATACGTGCCCTGGGAATATCCGGATCAATTCAAACTGCTGCGCCTGGTGTCCACCGTCACTGCGCAGGTGTTGTTGTTCATTGCTTATCTGTTGCTGTTTTTCGCTATCAAACCACTGACCGCAGTGCTCACCATGCCGGACGTGGACCTGTGGCAGAACCTCACCAACGCACGCGCCGTGGAAATGATCGCGCCGCATCTCAACAATTTATTGTTGCTGGTCAAACTGGGGCTGGGCTTTTTGCTGCTGAGCATTTTCGGACGCCTGCTGGAAAACTACGCCCACACCTTCTGGGCTGAAATCCAGTTCAAATCCCTGATGGTATTTTTCCGCTGCCAAGGCACCTTCACCGAATCCAAAGTTTCCACCGGCATGGGCATTTACGACAGCACCCGTTCCGAAAACGTGGTGGTGCGCGCCAGCATGACGCCCTGGGTTATCTGCGCCAACTTGCATTCGTCCACGTTTGCGTTGTCGGGCGTCGACAATCTGGAACACGCGCGCCTGGTCTGGGGATTTGAAAAAAATGACGACGAACTCAAGGCCATGATCAGCGAGGTGAAGGCCTTCCTGTCGCAACGGGAATCGGTAGCGTCGTTGCAAAACGAAAAAGAATTGAATGCGATTTCCAAAATCGCGCAGGTGAATCAGCAGACACGCGCCATTGCGCCCGCTGACGATCAGCGGCGATTGGGTAATCCAACCGCAGAAGCCGCCGGTTTTTTGCGCCAGCAGGACAGTGACGCGGGCAATGATCCCAATCGACAGGGTTAACAACACAAACGCAACGTCGATTCACTTTTCACATTCGTAACGTCAACGGCGCTTACCGTTTGCCCCAATTGCTGCAGGGATCAGCAACTTGGCGTTATCGCGATTTTTCAGGGGCCGTCGGAGTTTTTTACATTTTCATTGCAATCATTACGCACTGATTTTCCCAGGTAGCCTTGTCATAACGACTTTTCTGCGCTGGCGCGCACCTTGCTGATGCAATTGGCCCCGGCGGAGTTTGCCGTGCGGTGAAGTGGTGACTAGTCCAGCAAGAATGCTTGGGTATCGACATGGATAAGTTCAGTGCAACCATACTGGCTTGCCTGTTTATATTGGCAACCAGTTCTGCCTCCCTCGCTACTCCCATGTCCAGCGTGGGCGATATTGATTACCTGCCAACCTCCACCAAGCTGCAAATAGGCGGCGATGCGGTGGAGCAGGCGTGGTTTCAATCTGTCCTGAGTCAGGACGCGGCGTTTGGTAGCAACTTGAATGGCTCCTATGCACAGTACCTGTCCAAACCATCCGACATCGATTCACTGTTGCAGAAGCTGAGCCCATTGGCGCAGTCGAGTTTGCGCTGGCGTGACGCCGCCATTCAGAAAGAGAATCCCATTCCGCCGTTCGCACAACCCCGGGCAGCTGTCGCCGAACCGGGCGTTCTGTCACTGCTCATGATCGGCATAATGGGTGTGGTTCTGGCCCGTCGTATCAGCGCTTCTCATTGATTCTCTTGGTCATGCCTTAGCAGGCGGGGAAGTTCCCCGCCTTTTTTATGACGTCCGTCCCGCGACCGGCAATGGTGTATGATGACCCGGAAAACACCATCACCAATATGAGGAGCATCTGCATGCTGGGGAACATATTGAAGGAATTCAGACAATTTGCCATGCGCGGCAACGTGGTGGACATGGCGGTGGGCATCATCATTGGCGGTGCGTTTGGCACCATCGTGAAAAGCCTGGTGTCGGATGTCATCATGCCGCCGATTGGCTTGCTGTTGGGGGGCGTGGATTTTTCCGATCTGTTCATCACGCTGAAAGAAGGCGCCACAGCCGGCCCTTACGCTACATTGGCGGCGGCTCAATCGGCCGGCGCGGTCACGCTCAGCTACGGCCTGTTCATCAATTCCATCGTCAGTTTCATGATTGTGGCTTTCGCCGTGTTCCTGCTGATCAAAGGAATCAACCGATTGCAGAACACGCAGCCGGCGGCCCCCACTACCAAGGATTGCCCGTACTGCTTCTCCGCTATTCCCCTCAAGGCAATCCGTTGTCCCCAGTGCACGTCAGAGCTGAAGTAACCGACGGCGGCCACTGAAGTATGGTCACCTCCACCGCCGATCCCTGGCGCCAGCGTTTCCTGACTCTGCTGGCGCCCTGGACCAGTGCCGCTGGCGCAGCGCCCTGGTATCACGCGCTGCGGACCCGATATGACGAGCCGCAGCGCCATTACCACACGTTCGCCCATATCGAAGCCTGCCTACGTCATCTGGACGCCGTGCGCCCGCAGCTGCGGAAACCGGCGACGGTGGAGCTGGCCCTGTGGTTTCATGACGTGATTTACGATCCCCGCGCCAAGGACAACGAAGCCCGCAGTGCCGATTTCGCCCGAAGTGCCCTGCAGGCCTGCCAGGTGGACTCTGTGCTGATTGCCGAGGTGGAGCGCCTGATTCTGCTGACCTGCCATACGGAAACACCCCCGGATCTGGACCCGGATGCCCGCTATCTGCTGGACATCGACCTGGCGATCCTCGGCGCCGAGACAACCCTGTATGACCGTTACGAAACCTGGGTGCGCCAGGAATACGCCCATGTGCCCCTGATCCTGTTCCGCTGGGGCCGCAAACGGCTGCTGCGGCATTTTCTAAGCCAGCCCGCGCTTTACACCACCGAGCACTTTCGCAGCCAGTTCGAGGACCAGGCCCGGCTCAACCTGCGTCGGGCCATCACGGCGCTTTGATAGGCCTTCAAAGGCAGGTGTCGGTTTTCATGGCTCGCCGATATAATGCCCAACACCGGCAATCCCTATTCACTTGCACGCAGGTAGCCCCTGCCCATCCCTTTCATCAGGCGGTATTGCATTCATGGAAATCATCAAGACGCTCGGCGAATTCATCATTGATCAGCAACAGGAAAATCCGGAAGCCACCGGCGAGCTGAGTTCGCTGTTCTCCTCCATCCGGCTGGCCGCCAAGATCCTGCACCGGGAAGTGAACAAGGCCGGTCTGGCGGACATCACCGGCTCCGCGGGCGCCAGCAACGTGCAGGGCGAGCAGCAGCAGAAGCTGGATGTCTACGCCAACGAGCGTTTCAAGAATGCGCTGGCCCAGCGCGGCGTGGTGTGCGGCATTGCGTCCGAGGAAGAAGAACAGTTCGTGAAATTCGAAGGCACCCGCAACCGCAATGGCAAATACGTGGTGCTGATCGATCCGCTGGACGGCTCTTCCAACATCGACGTGAACGTGTCGGTGGGTACGATTTTCAGCGTGTATCACCGCGTGTCGCCCATTGGCAGCCATGTCACCCAGGACGATTTCCTGCAGCCGGGCAACAGGCAGGTGGCAGCGGGCTATGTGATTTACGGATCGTCCACCATGCTGGTGTACACCACCGGCAACGGCGTCAACGGCTTCACCTACGACCCCACCATCGGCGTGTTCTGCCTGTCCCATCCCAACATGAAAACCCCGGCGGACGGCGCCATCTACTCCATCAATGAAGGCAACTACGTGCACTTCCCCGATGGCGTGAAGAAATACATCAAGTACTGCCAGGAAGAAGACAAGGCCACCAAGCGCCCCTATTCGTCCCGTTACATCGGCTCGCTGGTATCGGATTTTCACCGCAACCTGATCAAGGGTGGCATTTACCTGTACCCGTCCACCGCCCGTCATCCGGACGGCAAGCTGCGTCTGCTGTATGAGTGCAACCCGATGGCGTTCCTGATCGAGCAGGCCGGCGGCAAAGCCCTCGCGGGCGCGGGCAAACGGGTTATGGATATCGAGCCTACCGAACTGCACCAGCGCTGCCCGCTGTTTGTGGGATCGCCGAACATGGTCGATAAGCTGGAAGAGTTCGTCCGCCAGCACGGCTGAGAGGTGGGGCACGGCAATGTTGCGTTGGATGCGGTTTTTGCTGCTGCCCGGGTTGCCGCTATTGGCCGCCGTATTACTGGCGGCTTGTGGCGGCGACACCCATTCGTCCTCCACCTCTGCCGCATCCACAGGCACCACCAACCCGGCCCGCATCGCCGCCGACGCACCCCATCCGCCGGTGCAGTTCGATACCTGGGCCGTCCAGTTCAACGCGAAAATTCCGGCCGCGCCACGCCAGCGGATCGAGCAACATCTGCAAGCCCTCGGTTACCGCGTGGCGGTACTGGATGACGGTGCCACTGCGATTCCGGAATCCGAGGTGCTGTGGCTGATCGGCACTACGCCCTTGCAGCAAGCGTTGTCCCCGGCCGAACTGGCCACCACATCAGAATCCTTCCAGGTACAAACGCTGCAACAGGGCAACCAGCAGATTTACCTGAGCCGCGGCAACGACGGCGCCGAATACGACCTCACGCCCACCGGCCCGCAAATCGGCGATCTGTATGCGGCCTACGCATTGCTGGAATCCCTGGGTATGCGCTTCCTGCATCCGCTGCAACCTACGGTGGCGCCGCAAGATACCCTGCCCATCATCAATGCCACCGAAAGCCCGCACTGGCCGATCCGCACCTGGCACATCCACACCCAGCATCCATTGGAGCTTACCCATGTGCTGAACGGCTGGGGGCCCAACGGCCCGGATGATGCTGCCGGCTGGCAGGCGTTGCTGCCGGAGTGGGAACGCTTTCTGGAATGGGCGGTGGCGAATCGGCAAAACCGCGTCGAGTGGTTTTTGCTGATGGCGGAATCCTGGCAGACCTTTGCCGATAGTACCGAGCGTCAGCAGCGATTATTGACGCTGGTGCAGATGGCGCACGACTGGGGCCTGGCCGTCGGCATCGATGCTCCTATTGCTTTCCGTCAGCAACACGCCTGGATCATGCTGCGGGAAAAAGGTAACGAAACCGCGCAGATTCACAGCGCCATCGACTGGTTGATGGCCGCCGGTTTCGATTATCTGGAAATCGAAATGGGCTATAGCGAATTCACTCATCCCAGCGCGGAAAAAATGCTGGAGTGGATGAATACCGCCACGCGCTACACCGCATCCACCTACGGCAAGCCCACGTATGTGAAAGTACATTGCTCGCAGGAACAGGTCGCAAAAAATTTCCAGGATCCGGACACCGGCGCACCGCTGAATTTCAATTTTCTGCCGTACTACGCCGACCCTGCTTTGGGCGTCATGCCGCACACAGTGCAGTATTACGATCTGCAGGGCCCGGCCTACACCTACGGCAACACTAATTTCCACGACATCCGCCGCTACATGCAACTGGAAGCGGGCCGTCGCGAAGTGCTGTATTACCCAGAAACCGCATATTGGGTGAATTTCGATATCGACGTGCCGCTGTTTCTGCCGCTCTACGCTGCCACCCGTTTGCAGGATTTGCGTTTGATCGCCACCGATGAAATCGAAGGTCGCATGGGGCGTGGCGAATTCGCCGGCAGCCGCATTCAAGGTCAGGCCAATTTTTCCAGTGGCTGGGAATGGGGCTACTGGTTGAATGATGTCGTCACTGCGCGTGCGGCCTGGAATCCGTTGCTGCACTATGACGATGTGGCAGCGCTGCATATTGCGCTGCTGCCATTCACATCGTTGCTGGGCACCGCACAACAGGAAGCGAGCGATTTGCTACGCGCCTGGATCGATGCCAACCGGGATTTATTGTGGTACGGCACTGTGGCTAGTCAAACACCGGAAGATGGCCAACTGCGCAACGCCCAGGCCTATCTGCAAGGCTGGGACACCTGGAGCGAAGTGAGCGTGATGCTGGGCCAGTTGGAAACCCAGCCGGCCAAAATGGGCATTCAGGATATGACGGGCATCCTGCAGCCACGCCGCCAGAAAATTCCCTACCGCGATCTGCAAGCGCTGCTGGAAGAAACGACACAGCGACTGGATCAGATTTCAAAAGCCTGGCAGGAATTGGCGCCGCAAATTCCCACCGACGCAGAACCGCTGTACAACGAAATTACCGACGCGATGAGCATCACCGCTTTGCGTGCCGAGCAGGTGTACAACCTTTACCAAACCGTAGCCAGCCAAAGCGTCATCATTCTCAACGACGATAAAACAGCCGCGAATCGTTATCTGAACCAGGCTCGCGACGCGCTGGATGCCGCGACGCAAATCGTGGCGAGGCGCGAAGCACATTACCGCGCCGATCCCGACCGCATCGCCAACTGGGGCTACAATCCCACCGCGTACAATTTCGGTTATCTGTGGACGGTGCATTCGCTGTATTTCTGGTGGCGCGACGAAGGCCGTGCGGTGGATCGCCCGGTCAGCCCCAGTTATCTGAATATCAAAGACCCGGTGGATATCGCCAACGGCGAAGGCGAATGGAAAGAGAGCGTGCTCAATCTGACCTGGCTACGGCAGCGCCTGGCAGCCGCGTTCAAGCCGGGCAACTGGTGGGAAGAAATGCTGTTCGAACCGAGCAGCGAACCTGAGTTTCCACCGGAAGGATTACGGCAACGGCCAACGTGGTACAACGAGCTTCCATAGGCCACAACGTAAACACTCAGCAGCTGACACGTCAGGCCGGGACGTGCCACCGACCCGACTGACATGTTCGCGGCAAGATACGCATGACGCGCGGCATTCACACCGCAGCCAGATTCGCCAATTACCCCGCAGAAACAGGCACTTGAGTCGTGTGAATTTTCACGGGCAGGCTGGCATGCGCCCTGCTCCGTAATGGACTTCCTCCCACCTGCCAGAAAGGACACTGTCATGCCCCGGAAAAAAACCTACGACAAGGACGAAGTGATCGACATCCTGTACGCCAGCGAAGGTCGACCCAGCCCCATCAATGGCGCACCCGGTCACAGCCTGTCCCTGCATGTAAATATCGCCATGCCCTCGGACCGCCTCAGCAACCGTCTGCAGAATCGCGATCACCCGAACCTGCCGATCATCATGACCGAGCGCGACGGTATTGCCGACAAGAACACGCACAAGGACATCTGGAAGGAATTAAATCCCCACCTGTCCACCAAGGTGCTCAAAGGCCAGTACGATAAACACATCGACAATCACAAAAACGAATCCGGCGCGTTCATGGATCTGCAACAGGCGGCCGATGCCTGCGTGCTGGCGCTGAACAGTCCCGCCGTTCAAACCCTGCTCGGCCAGCTCGACAGTGGGACCCAGACCGAATTCCGCGAGGAAATCACGCTGCCGACCAGCGATGACAAAGCCTGGAAAATGCGTTACGCCGGCTTCGGGCAGAATGCCAATGATCAGAACAAGATGACGGATATCGAAAGCGTTTTTCTGTTCGTGCAAGCGATGGCGCCGGACACCATTCACATCCAGACGTTTTATCCGATCCGCAAAGTGGTGTGATTGTGGTTGAAACAAAAACGGGGCGGTTGCCACTCGAATGGCAACTGCCCCGTTTTATTTCGCGATCTATTTAATGCAGCTAGTCGATCAATCCCGGAACAGCTGGAATGCCGTCACTTTCGCCGGGTTGTGGGATTCGTGAAATTCCTCTCGCGCCAGCCAGGCTTTTTTGTAGCGGTAAAACGGCACGGTGGGATACAGGTGATGCACCAGGTGATAATTCTGATACATCATCAGCGGCGTCATTAACCATTCCCAACCGGTGCGGATCACCGTGGCTTGATACGGATCGTCGCTGTCTTTCACATGGTGCGGGTAATGCGGCAGTACCATGAACACCACGCACATCAGGAAGAACGCGAAATACATCGGCACCGCCCACAGCCAGATCATCTGCTGCGGGAAGAACCAGAACATGGTGGCAATCACCGCGACACCAACAGCCGCCTCGCCCCACACGGTGTAGCCTTTGATCGGCGGATACTGATCGCGGTTGCGCCACCAGGTCCACAGATACAGGAACGGCCACACACCCCACAGCAGCACATTGCGCAAATGGCTCGACAGAAAATGATCGGGATCTTTTTCGTCGTTGGCGAAACGGTGGTGTTGCATGTGCATGATGCGGAACAGTTTGCCGGAGCCAAACGGCACTGCCACGAAAGTAGCCATCCGCAAAATCAGTTCATTCACCCATGGGATCCGCGATGCGGCCCGGTGCATGGCGTCATGGGACGGCGTAAACGCCAGGTAGGCGATAAAGCTGCTGATGGCCGCACCGACGATGTTATTGAGGTTACCTTCCAGTGACGCCTTCCACAGCCAGATGTACACCACGTAATACACCACCAGAATGGCCACGGCAGGCCAGGAAACCAGGGGGGATTTGCGGATCTCGGCGAACGCCTGGGCGGCGGAAGCCTGGTCTGCGGCTGCGTTGCTGGCTGGTTGCGCCATGGGAAACCTCGTAGAGACTGATGCGAACAGACGGTATCGCCACCGCCACTGCTGATCCGGACACTGCTTATCGGAACAATGATGACCGACTTGTCTCACCTGTTAATAGTATAAGGGTGCAAGTATTGGCGTGAATTGTCAGTCACCAACTTTAATGCGAATGCTTATTCGTATTCAATTCGCATTCTATGCAACCGGTCGGAATTCCGTCCTCGGGCCAGGATTCTCCGGCTGGAACGCAGACGGTTAAGGCTCCTCTTGCCGTTGCATCATCGGCGCTACCTATACTCTGCCCATGCTCACTTGCACAGGAAGCTACTCATGCCAGCGAAGTTCAGCACTGCCAGGTTGACCGGCGTTCCCGAAACCCTGCTGATTCCCCTTTATGCCCGCGCGTTGGAAACCAGCCGCGACAACACCATCTTCCGCGATCCCAAAGCCGTAGAGATGGTGAACCGCATTGAATACGACTTCAGCAAGTTCGACACCGATACACCCACCACGCTGGGCATTGCCATCCGCTCCCGCATCATCGACGACATGGCGCGCGCCTACATCGAACAGCATACGGATTGCGTGGTCATCAATATCGCCGCTGGCCTGGACGCGCGCTATTACCGGATCGATAACGGCCGGCTGCGCTGGTATGAGT
>DATLII010000489.1:0-5125 GCA_035539495.1 Dongiaceae bacterium | reverse complement strand
TGATGTGGGAATCGATGGTGCGATCGCTGACGATGCGCTGATCGGTGTAAATCCGGTCCATCAATTGATCGCGGGTAAAAATACGGCGCGGCTCCATCGCCATGGTTTCCAGCAGGCGATATTCCACCGCCGTCAAATCCAACGCCACGCCCAACAGGCTTGCGCTCATGGATTCCGGTCGCAATACCAGCGCTTTGGAACTTTCAGCCGTCTCTGCCGCACGGGCCCGGCGTAGCACGGCCTTGACGCGTGCAATCACTTCGCGCGGGCTGTAAGGTTTGCAGATGTAATCATCCGCACCCAGTTCCAGTCCCAGCAGGCGGTCAATTTCTTCCACTCTCGCCGTGGTCATAATGATAGGCACAGTGCTGCGAGTGCGAATCTCGCGACAAATCGTCAGCCCATCCACACCCGGCAACATCAGATCCAGCAGAATCAGATCGGGATGAAAATTGGCGAACGTTTCCAGCGCCTGAGCGCCATTTGCTTCGATGCGTGTGCTGAATTGATGGTGACGCAAATAATCGTCCAGCACATCCGCCAGCGCTTTTTCATCTTCGATAATCAGAATTTTGGGTTGCATGGCGGTCGCGGTCATAGAGCTCCCTGCGTCAGTGGAAGGCGTACCTGGATGGACAAGCCGCCCAGCGAGCTGTCCTGCGCGATGATGCTACCGCCGTGCGCTTCAGCGATGGTCTGGCACAATGACAGCCCCAATCCGGCACCGCCGCTATTACGATTGCGCGAGGATTCAGCGCGGAATAATCGCTCGAACAGTCGTGGCTGCAAGGATTTTTCCACGCCGGGCGCGGAATCCTCCACGCTGATAACAGCCGCCTGCGCTTCCTTGCGCAAACCCAGTCGCACCTGCCCGGGCGAGCTGGTGTATTGCAAACTGTTCTGCAGCAGATTCGAATAAAGTTGAACCAGGCGTTGTTCATCGCCTAGCACCGGCAACGATCCACCGGATTGATCGTGTACCGTAAATTCCAGACCCGCCTGAGCGAACTGCGGCTGCATCGATTGCGTCAAAGTTGTAATCAGCGTCCGCAAATCCAGCGGTTGTTTGCGATAGGAGAGGGCGCCGATATCCGCCAGCGACAGCTCATACAAATCATTCACCAGATTCGACAGGCGCATCACCTGCTCATGCAGGCGTTGCACGGCATTGGCATTCAGTGGGCGCACACCATCTTCAATGGCTTCGAGCTGCGCGCGCAGAGTCGCGATCGGCGTGCGCAATTCGTGGGAAATATCCGCCACCATCCGTCGCCGAGCATGCGCAGTTTCCTGCAGCGTGCGGCCGAGATCATTCAGATGCAGCGCCAGCTGATTCAGCTCGTCATTGCCAGCCAGGGCAATGCGATGTTCGTAGTTGCCGGCGCTCAACTGTCGCACCTGTTCCACTAATCGATTGATGCGTTGCACCAGAAACGACGCCACGGGAAACGCCATCAGCAACGACACCGCCAGCGCAATCACCGCCATCCATACGAAATTCTGGGACTGCGATGCCGCGAATTCCATATCCAGAAATTCCTGCGGCATCTTTTTGGGTTCTATGCCCACGTAACCCACTAGCCTGTCACCACGCATCAATGGACGCAGACGATTATCGGCATGCTCGCGATAGAAGCCCGCCAGTGGTTGCCGGTTGGCATCCAGAATGAAATAGCGGAAACGGGGGGCATGCCGCGGCGGTGGATCGCGGAAAAATTCCGGCGGTGGCGGCATTGTGTGTTGATCGTGCCGCTCGAATTCAGGAGGCGGTCGGGGCCGCCAATTTCGCGCATCTTCCGTCAAACGTTCAACTGCGCCTGGCCGTAGCAATATCTGCCAGTCCTGAGCCTCTTCCAGTCGTTGTTCCAGCGTCGTGCCGATCGCATCCAGGCGTTTCTGATCCACCTGTTGGATATAACTCAGAAAACCGCGATTGAAACTCCACTGAAACAGCGCCAGCATGCTGGCCGCGAGGAGGGCGCTGGTTAGCAGAAACGCCAGGAACAGTTTATTGCGCAGGGAGAACATAGAAGCCTTGGGTGGAATTACCTAAGGCTATTATAGGAAGGAATTGTGCAAGAATTTGCGCGATGCCTGGTGCCGAATGAGTATGAGTAATTTAGGGAAGATCCAGCGGCTGCGCTGAATCAAAGCGTTTGGTAGCGCACCAGGTTCGACAGTTTCGGATTCTGCTTTTTCGCCGGTCGATACAACACGGCAATCTTGCCAATGGTTTGCACCAGCTCCGATCGGGTCTGCTCGATCACTTCACCAATAATCAATTGCTTGTCCTCGCGTTCCAGCACATTGATCTTCAGTTTGATCAGCTCGTGGTCTTCCAGGGCTCGATCCAGTTCTGCCAGCACGCCCTCGGAAATGCCTTTCTCCGCAATGATGACCACCGGCTTCAGATGGTGGGCAATCGTGCGCATGCGTTTTTTCTGGTCGGAGGAAAGGCTCATCGGGTTACCTACATAAAGGTCTGGCTGCAGATCTGGCGGTGCGGCCTGGCCGCAAGGGCGCGTATTCTAAACCGGTCGGCGCCGAATTGTTACCCGCGCAGGCGGAGTTTCAGGCAAAATAAGCAGTCCCACCCCATAAGCGGCGGCCTCATAAAGCGATCCGGCACCGCAAGCATTTTATCGAGGTAGCGGCGTGTCCCGTTCCAAAACCAGCAAACGCTGGCTGCGCGAGCATTTCGACGACATCTACGTAAAAAAGGCCCAGCAGGACGGCTATCGTTCGCGCGCGGCCTACAAGTTGCTGGAATTGCAGGAAAAAGACCGCATCATCAAGCCCGGCATGACGCTGGTTGATCTGGGCGCTGCGCCCGGTGGTTGGTCCCAGGTGGCCGCCAAGCTGGTAGGTCATAAAGGGCTGGTGATTGCCTCCGATATTCTGGAGATGGATAACATCGCCGGTGTCCAATTCCTGCAGGGTGACTTCCGCGAAGAAGATGTCTACAAACAACTAATTGAAATCATTGGCGACCGGCCAGTAGACCTTGTAATTTCCGATATGGCCCCCAATATGAGTGGGGTGGATGCCGTCGATCAGCCCCGTGCCATGTATTTGGCGGAGCTGGCGCTCGAAATGGCCGGGCAGGTGCTGAAAAAAGATGGCAACTTTCTGGTGAAGGTGTTTCAGGGAGCAGGCCTGCCGGAGTACCGCAAGGCGCTGCAGCAAAAGTTTGCTACCCTGATTACCCGCAAGCCCGAAGCATCCCGCCCCCGATCCAACGAAATCTACTTGTTGGCCAAGGGTTTTCGAGGGATGTGAGGCAGGACCGGCGAAAGATGGTACCTGGGTCTATTGTGTAGTAATGTACGAAAACATGGTCTGAAAACGCAGTCGCGCCGCGTCTGCCTGTTGGGCAAGTAAAGAGGGTAACCCCTTGAACGATATGGCAAAAAATTTAATTCTCTGGGTCGTGATAGCAATCGTCCTGCTGTCCGTTTTCAATAATTTCAGTTCCCAGGGAAATCCCCAGCGCATTCCCTATTCCAAGTTTGTTGAGCAGGTCGAAGGCGGCCAGGTGGACCACGTTGTTATCGACGGCATGGTCGTTACCGGTAAGACTGTCACCCAGGAAAAATTCGAAACTGTTCTGCCTAATTTGTTCGATGTCGATTTGATGCCCATATTGTTGAAAAACAATGTGGCCATCGAAGCTCGTCAGCCGGAAAAACAGAGCCTGTGGGCGCAATTGCTGGTGGCCTGTTTCCCGATCTTGCTGATCGTCGCCATTTTCATGTTCTTCATGCGTCAGATGCAGGGCGGCGGCGGTGGCCGCGGCGGCCCGATGACGTTTGGCAAGAGCCGAGCGCGTCTGCTGAGCGAAGACCAGATCAAAACCACCTTTGCTGACGTTGCCGGTTGCGACGAAGCCAAAGATGAAGTGCAGGAGCTGGTGGAATTCCTGCGCGACCCCGGTAAATTTCAGCGCCTGGGCGGCAAGATTCCCCGCGGCGTGTTGATGGTCGGCCCGCCCGGTACCGGTAAAACCCTGCTGGCGAAAGCCATCGCCGGTGAAGCCAAGGTGCCGTTCTTCACTATTTCCGGTTCCGACTTCGTGGAAATGTTCGTGGGCGTGGGCGCATCCCGCGTGCGCGATATGTTCGAGCAAGCCAAGAAGCAGGCTCCCTGTATTGTGTTCATCGATGAGATCGACGCTGTGGGCCGTTCCCGCGGCGCAGGTTTGGGTGGCGGTCATGACGAACGCGAACAGACACTGAACCAGTTGCTGGTGGAAATGGACGGCTTCGAACCCAATGACGGTGTCATTGTTATTGCCGCTACCAACCGACCTGACGTACTGGATTCCGCGCTGCTGCGTCCCGGCCGTTTCGATCGCCAGGTGGTAGTGTCCGCGCCGGATATTCGTGGCCGCGAACAGATTCTGAAAGTGCACATGCGGAAAGTGCCGCTGGCGGATGACGTTGAGCCGAAAACCATTGCTCGCGGCACACCCGGTTTCTCCGGTGCCGACCTGGCTAACCTGGTGAACGAAGCTGCGTTGTTCGCTGCCCGCTCCAGCAAGCGTGTAGTGGGTATGTCCGAGTTCGAGAAAGCCAAGGACAAGATCCTGATGGGCACCGAACGCAAGACTATGGTCATGTCGGAAAAAGAGAAGCGTAACACTGCTTATCATGAAGCCGGCCACGCCATCGTGGGTCGCCTGGTGCCAGAGCATGATCCTGTGTACAAAGTCAGTGTGATTCCCCGCGGTCGCGCCTTGGGTGTCACCATGTACCTGCCGGAAGAAGACAAATACAGCCAAAGCAAACTGGGGTTGGAAAGCCGCATCTGCTCGTTGTTCGGTGGTCGTATCGCCGAAGAGATCACTCTGGGCAAAGACGGCGTCACCACCGGTGCGTCCAATGACATCCTGCGTGCCACTGAGATCGCCCGCAACATGGTGACCAAGTGGGGCTTGTCGGAAAAACTGGGCCCCCTGAGTTATGAAGAGGACGAGGGCGAAGTGTTCCTCGGCCGCCAATACACCCAGCGCCGCCACGTGTCCGAACAGACCGCGAAGGAAATCGATGCCGAAGCACGTCAGATAATCGACCGCTGCTACAGCCGTGCTGAACGGATCCTGCAGGAGCAGATGGACAAGTTGCAT
>DATLII010000488.1:0-4019 GCA_035539495.1 Dongiaceae bacterium | reverse complement strand
GGATGGTACGCTCACCCATAGCCATACCTTCTGGCGTTTCCTGTTGCAATGCGCGGGCACTGGCCGCTTTGTTGGTTCGATTCTGCGCTCACTGAATCTGTTGCCGAAGTTGTGGCGCGGACAGGTCGACTTGATGCAAGCGCGGGAGGTGTTGATCGACCGTTGCCTGAGCGGTGTATCCGAACAGAAAGCACATGCCGTCGCAGTGCGCTTGACCGATCAGATTGCCAATCAATTGCTCAGGGATGGCGCGCTGGACGCGGTCCGCCGCCATCAGCAACAGGGGCACGAAACCTTCATCGTGTCGAACTCAGCTGAATACTACCTGACGCTGCTGGCGCAGCGTCTGCAAATGAACGGCGTATTCGGCAGCCGCTTTGAAGTGGTGGATGGCTGCCTGACCGGAAAACTGCAAGGCACTCACTGCCAGGGCGCAGAAAAAGTGGCGCGGGTACAGGCGGTGTTGGAAGACCGCACCAACGCCCGAGTGTACGCCTACGGCGACAGCAGCGGCGACATCGCCTTGCTGAACTGGGCAGACTACCCGTTCCTGCGCCGTTTTTGAGTAACCGATTTCGCTAAACCGATTTTCAACATCAGGAGAATATCGTCATGGACTCAGTGACACCCACCCATGCCTGCATCATCGGCGCCGGGCCGAGCGGGCTCACATTGGCCAACGAATTGTTGCGCCTCGGCGTGCCGTTCGAGTTAATCGAACGTCGCACCGAACGTACCGTAGATTCTAAAGCCTTCGCGCTGCACGCTCGCAGCCTTGAGGTGTTCCGTCGCATGGGTATTGCCGATGGTCTGCTGGAGCGTGGCCTCGCGGTTGACGGCATGGCGGCGTGGGCAGGGCGCAAGAAAGTGCTGGGAGGCGATTTGCGCGTACTGGACAGCGAATTTCCGTTCGTGCTCAGCATTCCCCAGGCTGATACCGAAGCCGTGTTGCTCGACAATTTGCTGGCCGGCGGTGGCAACGTTCACTGGGGTCAGACTCTCACTGACGTGCGCCAGGATGACACTGGCGTTGACGTCGATGTGCGTGATGGCAATGGCAGCACCCGCCGGATCCGCGCTCGCTGGCTGGTGGGTTGCGACGGCGCGCACAGCCAGGTACGTCGTCTGATTAATATAGAATGGAGCGGCGACGACTACGATTTCGAATTCATGGTGGCTGACGGTCGAATCGAATGGAAAGGTGATCTGAAATCCGGCCACACTTTTTTGAATCGCCAAGGTTACGTGATGCTGTTTCCGTTGCCGAAAGGTCGTCACCGCATCGTCATCAATGTAGATGTGGGCCGCTTCAGCAAGGACGTACTCTCAGCAGATCTGGTCAACCGCATTCTGCAAGAGCGGGGCATGGGCGATGTGCGCTTCAGCAATCCATTCTGGCTGTCCAGCACTCAAGGTCGCCGCCGCATTGCCGGTAGTTTCAAAAGCGGTCGCGTGCTGCTGGCAGGTGACGCTGCGCACGTACACAGTCCGTTGGGCGGGCAGGGGCTCAACACCGGTATTCAGGACGCATATCAACTGGCATGGCGACTGGCAGCCACACGTAACTGGAATGAAGTCGAACATCCTTTGCTGTCGGCCTACGCGCAGGAACGGCGTCAGGTGGCGCAAGAGGTATTGAAAAATACTGACAAGTTGACCCGTCTCTTCACCGCGCGGGCACCGCTGGCGTTGCTTGTACGCAATTATCTGATGCCATTGCTGTCACGGCGCCGGGCTTTCAATGCGTCGGTGGCACAAACAGCATCTGGCTGCGGCATCAAACTCACCCAACCGGCGTTGGTCCTGCACGGGCCGGTAAATTCTGCCTTGGCAGGCAGTCGTCTGTTGCATGCATCACTGCGAGACCTGCAATCCAATAATTCCGTATTGCTTGGCAACGCGACCGCACTGAATGGATACGAACTGGTGCTGATGGTGGGCAAATCCCAGTCGCAGGCATTTTACGAAGCCAAGCGTTGCCTTGCACAACTTCAATATGCGGAGCAGGAACAGACACTGGCACGTCGTTTGGCCCGGCGTTCACTGATATGCACGCCTGTCGCTCTCGATGCAGTGGATGCATGGCCCAACGATTTGACCGAAGGCTATTACCTGGACGAAACCGGCCACTTGCTGAAGCGATATGGCATCGATGATGCCGGTTATCTGATTGTGCGCCCCGACGGTTACATCGCCTGCGGCGGTCAACTGGAGAGCGCTGAAGACGTACTCCATAACCTGCGTGTGGTACTCCATGCCGCAGCCCCATCGCTTTCATCATCCCATCAACAACGCGTGACGCCGCATCAGTGGGCGGAGGTGTGACATGAAGTACATCGCAGATTTTATTGTATTCCGCCCCATCACCACGCTGGTGATTATGTTCCTGCTGTCAGTAGCGGCTATTTCCGGCGTTACCAAATTGGAAACCCGCAACAACCAGGATTCGGAGTTGCCGGAAACCGATCCCATTGTTGCCACCAAGCACAACATCGACGCCATTTTCGGCGACAAGGGCGTGGTGGTGATCGGTATCGAGGCGGACAACGTCTATAACCCCTCAACGCTACAGAAAATTTACGATATTTCCGAGGAGCTGAAATCGGTCAAGCACGTGCTGCCGGATCAGATCGCGAGTCTGGCTTCCGCCAACAACGTGAAGTCCCGGGATTGGGGGCTGGACGTAGGACCTTTCATGCGCGATGTGCCCACCACGCCGGAAGAAATCGAACAGTTGAAAGCAGACGTGCGCGCCAACTCGCTAGTAGATGGACGCTTGGTTACCCGTGACGGCACCTTTACGCTGATCTCCGCCAACGTTGAAGAAGGCTTCGACCAGGCCACCGTATTCGATCAAGTGTACAAGATCGTCGAGAAGTACCAGGGCCCGGAAAAAATCTATGCCAATGGAGATCCAATCTTCACTCAGGAAATCGAGTTGGGCCTACAGCGGGACGCCGATGTGCTGGTGCCGGTCGCACTAGTGGTGATCATGATCGGCCTGTTCTTCTTCTTCCGCACCTTGCGTGGTGTGTTCCTGCCAGCACTGATCATCGTTCTCTGCATCGGCTGGATCATGGGGTTGATGGGACATTTCGGACTGCCGCAAACCGTGGTATCCACTGCGATCCCGCTGCTGATGGTAGCCGTTGCGACATCCTATGGCGTGCATGCACTGCTGATGTACTACGAAGAAACCGTCGGTAAGGATCAAAAAACCGCGGTGCGCAGCATGCTGGAAAAACTGTTCCCTGTATTGAGCTTCGTCGCTTTCACAACCCTGTTGGGAACGTCATCGCTGGTGGTATTCGACGTACTGTCAATCCGTGAATTTGCGGTGGAAGTCATGATTGGCACCGGCGTGGCTTACCTGATGACTGTCACTGTGTTGCCGGCAGCGTTGTCGCTGATGAAAGCCCCAACCAAAGTACCCACTGTCGTACGCGAAAATTGGCTTGACGGTGCTTTGGTAAAACTGACCGAGTTTTCAGTGAAACACAAATACAAAGTGCTGGGCGGCTATGGCCTGCTGATCGCTATCTGCACCGTCGGCATTCTGGAACTGAAAACCGGCGTCGATATCACCGCCGTATTTCCCCAGGATCACCGCGGCCGCATTTCCTTCGACAAGTTCAGTGAAAAACTGGGTGGTGGCCGCTATTTCAACGTGATGGTAGAAGCGCCGGATGCGGAAGGCATCAAAGATCCCGCTCTGCTGAAAACCATTCTGGACTATCAAAACTTTATCGAGCGGCAGGCCGGGGTAGGGTACACCTACTCATTCGCTAACGTAGTGAAGCACATTTCCCATCTGGTGAACGAAAGCTATACCGGCAACGACATTCCAGCCAGTCGCGAGGAATTGGCCCAGTGTCTGCTGCTGTACGATATGTCAGCACAGCCAGGTGAGTTCACCGATCTGGTGGATAACCAATATCAACGCGCCAAAATCCGCGTAATGCTGGACACCAATGATCCCGATGACCACATCAAGCTGTATCAGATGTCGAAGGAATATC
>DATLII010000487.1:0-4463 GCA_035539495.1 Dongiaceae bacterium | reverse complement strand
GGCGCTGGGCACGCGCTTCAATGTCTTGCAGGGCGAAGACGAGGTTTGGCTGGACGTGTATCAGGGGGCGGTGGCGATTGGCGATCCAGCGTTACGACAGGTGATTCCCGCAGGGCAGCAGGCTTGCGTCAGTGCTGGACGTATTCGGCAGACGAAATCGGCGGACGCGGCTCGCGAAGCCTGGACCCACGGCATGTTATTGGCCGACAACATCACGCTGGAGCAGGTTGTCGCTCAGCTTCGCCGTTACCGGCACGGCTACATTGGCCTGGCCGACGAAGTTGCGGGGCTTCAGGTTTACGGCAATTTCCCCCTGCAGGATGCTGAACAGGTGCTCACCATGTTGACCCAGGTATTGCCGGTGAAGGTTTCGCACACCTTGCCCTGGTGGGTGAGTATCGAAGCTGATCATGGCAAAAACACCTGAGCGAAAAAATTTTCTGAAAAGTGGTTCCGCATTGACTGCCCTCGCTGGTTTAAACGGGAAAGCAGTCCATGTAATAGGAACCTTTTATGCAGCGTAAGAGCGGTAACCATCCATTCAATTTAAGGCCGCTGACCATCGGCAGCTTCTGCCTGATGTCGAGCCTGATCATCATTCCGTTTGCGCACGGAGAAACTCCAGCGCCGGCTACACCTGCAAGCCAAAACGCGACTCAGAACGCAAACCAGTCATACGATATTCCGGCAGGGCCACTGACCGAGGTGCTCACTCGCTTTTCTGCGAAGTCGGGTATTTTTCTGATGGGTTCGACTGACCTGGCAAAAGGAAAAAACAGCGCCGGACTGAAAGGCCAGTATTCAGCGCAGAGTGGATTGCAGGCCATTTTGGTGGGCACCGGCCTGGCGGCACGCTTTACCGGGGAAAAGTCGGTCACGATCGAAAAGGCGCCGGAAGGTGCTGCGATATTGCCGCAAGTACTGGTGCAGGACTCGGGCCTGGGACCGAATACCGAGGGCACCGAGTCGTACACCACCGGCCCCATGACAACAGCAACTCAGTTGCCGCTGTCCATTCGCGAAACGCCGCAATCCGTCACCGTGATGACCCGTGAACGCATGGACGATCTGGGAGCAAAAACGGCCACCGATTTGCTGCGTAATACACCGGGCATTACCAGTACGGCTACCGCTCCTTACCGCGAGACTTTTATGGCGCGCGGATTTGAGGTGGACAACTATTTGATTGACGGATTGCCGTTGGTTGCCAGCCAAACCCGTTCTGCGAATCTGCTGACAGATCTGGCGATGTTTGATCGCGTCGAAATTGTGCGCGGCTCCACCGGCCTGACACTAGGTTCCGGCTCGCCTTCTGCTGCCGTGAATTTCGTGCGCAAGCGGCCAACCCGTGAATTCCAGTCGTACATACAAGGCGAGATCGGTCGTTGGGATCACTATGCCACGGAAGCGGATGTGTCCGGCTCGCTCACAGAGTCGGGTGGGCTGCGTGCCCGTGCTGTGGCACGCTGGCAGGACAGTGATAGTTTCCAGGACATTGCGACAGAAGATCGCAAGCTTGCCTATCTGATTGGTGAGCTCGACCTTGGCCGTAACACGGTTCTGTCCCTGAGCTTTACGCACCAGGACAACGATAACAACACCACGTACGGCGGTTTGCCCACGGCGGCAGATGGCCGCGATCTGGGTCTGCCCCGTTCTACTTATTTTGGTAATACCTGGACCTACTGGGATGACACATCCAGTTCGGTTTACGGCAGTCTGGAACACCGCTTCGACAATGACTGGAAACTGAATTTTTCCATCACCCAGATGTGGGGCGAGGAAGATATGCTGCGTGCTGGCGTGCTTCTGAATGACAACGGCGGGTGGGATCAGAACGGCGGGCGTGCGGATTACGATCATGACCGGCTCTCGTATGGTCTGTTCGCCCAGGGGCCGTTCCGGTTATTCAATCGCGAGCACGCGTTGGTGATGGGTGCCAACTATCGGCTGGCGAAGGAGAACCAGGCCACGGCGGGATACTGGCCCTTGTATACCTATGCCACCAATATCGATATCTACAACTGGCATCACAATCCACCGAAGCCGCAATTCGAAAACGACTACCATTCCGGCTTCGATGAAGAGGAATACGGTGCCTATACGACAGCCCGCCTGAATCTGGCTGATCCGCTCAAACTCATTGTGGGTTTGCGAGTGGACTGGTTCGATTACGATAGCCAATCGCGCTGGAATGAGTGGGACGATACCAACGGCGTGCGGCTTGGCTGGACATCGTGGGAAGAACAATATGGTTATGACAAACAGCTGACACCGTATGGCGGGCTGATATACGACATCAATAGCCAGCATTCAACTTACGTCAGCTACACGGAAATTTTTGATCCGCAAAATGAGCGCACTGCCTCCAATGAATATATCGAGCCTATCGTGGGTGAAACCTATGAATTCGGTATCAAGGGTGAATACTTTGATGGCCTGTTGAATGTTGCTCTGTCTGTTTATCGTCTGGATCAGGGCAATAAGGCAATTCCGGCAGGTACCTGCCCGTTCGATCCCAGCCAGACTTGCTATAAGCCCGCCGGCTTGGTGCGCAGTGAAGGCTATGATCTGGAAATTCAGGGTGCGCTCACCCACAACTGGCAGATTGGTGGCGGCTATACCCATGTGGAAACCACGATTGAAAAGGATGAAGATCCGGCGAACGAAGGCAGCGATGTGAATACCGATCTGCCAACGGATCAGTTCAAGCTGACGACAACCTATCGGTTTGGGGAAGGCACCTGGCGTGTGGGTGGCAACCTGCGTTGGCAGAACGATGTCTACTTTGAGGAACTGTATGACTCGATGCCGGATGCGTTTCGCACCGAGCAAGACGCCTATACGATTGTTGACTTGATGTTGGGCTACAAGCCGGTCGCGCAGTTGGATCTGCAATTGAATGTTACCAATGCGTTCGACAAGACGCATTACAGTTCCATTCAGGCGCAGCCTCCGCAGTGGGGTGGCAATGCGGTGTATGGCGAGCCACGTAATGTCATGCTGACAGCCCGTTATGAGTTCTGATCACGCATAACACATTGAATCTTTTGTTGACCTTGGTCAAAACAGGGTTTATCCCGGTTTGGGCCGTTTTGGGGTAGAATGCTGCCCGCCGGTGTGTTGCCCGCCAGGGGTGATTCACCGGTGTTGCACCAGCCAATCACAACCCGTATTACGCCCTGGATTTACGGTCCAGACCGCGAGGACAACATGATCAATGAAAACCGCAACCACCCCTATGTGGTGTGCGCTCTCTATAAATTTGTCTCCCTGCCTGATTTCGAAGATCTGCGTCAGCCGCTAGTGGATTTCATGCTGGCCCATGATGTGAAAGGCACCTTGCTGCTGGCCCAGGAGGGCATCAATGGCACTGTGGCCGGCAGCCGCGAAAGCATCGATGCCTTGCTGGCATACCTGCGCAAAGACCCGCGTCTGGCTGACCTGAGCTGGAAAGAATCCTTCGACACCATCGAACCCTTCTACCGCACCAAGGTGAAGCTGAAGAAGGAAATTGTCACGATGGGCGTGGAGGGCATCGATCCGCGGCGGGTGGTGGGCACCTATGTAAAACCGCAGGATTGGAACGCGCTGATTTCCGACCCCGATGTGGTGCTGATCGATACCCGCAATGATTACGAGGTGGAGATTGGCACCTTCAAAAATGCCGTGAATCCCAACACCACCAATTTCCGCGAATTTCCGCAATACGTGAAGGACAAGCTGGACCCCGCCAAGCACAAGAAGGTCGCCATGTTCTGCACCGGTGGTATCCGTTGTGAGAAATCCACCGCGTACCTGAAAGAGCAGGGCTTCGACGAGGTGTATCACCTGCAGGGTGGCATTCTGCAATATCTGCAGGACGTGCCGCCGGAGCAGTCCCTGTGGGAAGGCGAGTGCTTCGTATTCGATAACCGTGTCACCGTGAATCATCTGCTGCAGAAGGGCAATTTCGATCAGTGCCATGCCTGCCGTCGGCCGATTTCAGAAGACGATAAAAAATCTGAATTCTATGTGCCGGGTGTGAGCTGCCATCACTGCCACAACGCGCATGACCCGGAGCAGGTTGCCCGTTATCAGCAGCGGGAAAAGCAGATGCAGCTAGCGAAGAAACGGGGCGAGCGCCATATCGGCAGCAACCAATTGCGCGTGCGCGAGGAGCGGCGGGCAGAGAAGCTGGCGAAGAAGAATGCGCAGAAGCCGGGGCAGGGGACGGGGTCGGTCGAGTGATCTGATTCAGTTAGCTGCGCCCCTGGAGGAGAGAGGGATTTGATTCCCTACCAGGAGGCACTGGCTGACTGGATTGCTGTGCGGTTAGGTGCGGGCTTTCCGGTGTGTAGTGAACCGGTAAACCCGCACTGTCATCAGAATGTAGTGCTCACGCCAAGCGAAAAATTACGTCCCTCGCCCACGCTGCCCCATCCACCACCGCTCCAGTATTCTTCGTCGAACAGGTTGTTGAT
>DATLII010000486.1:0-5131 GCA_035539495.1 Dongiaceae bacterium | reverse complement strand
CTCCCGTTGAATCAGAGCCAAAAGAAATTCCGCTGCAACCCATAGCGGAACCTTCTCCTGCACCTGTAACGCCTGTTGCCCGTTCAACGCCGTCAAAAGCACCTGCCGAATCCGATTTGTTGGCGTTGGAAACTGAATCAGCGGCTGCCGCTACGTTGTTACCCCCAGTGCAGGAATGGCACGACAACGGTCGTCCAACCTGGGCTCAAGGTCGTTTCGAATGTCTGATTTTTACGGTGGCAGGTTTGAAGCTGGCGGTGCCCTTGATCACGCTGGGCGCTATTCACCGCATCGATCGAAAATTCAATGCCTTGCCGCATCAAAGCGAATGGTTTCTCGGTATTCTGCAGACGCAATCCGCCGGCAATATCAAAGTACTCGACACCGCGTTGTGCGTGATGCCCGAGCGCTACGATCCCGCCGGGCGCGATAATCTCGGCTATGTCATTACCATTCATGGTTATCCCTGGGGACTGGCCTGCCATCAGGTTGAAAAATCCATTTCCCTGGAGCCCGAGCAGATCAAATGGCGCACCCAGCGTGGCAAACGTCCCTGGCTGGCGGGTACGGTGATCGAGCACATGTGCGCGCTGATCGACACAGATGGCTTCCACGATCTCATCCTGAAGGCCGAACGGCCCCGCTGAACCCTTATTTCACCCCACCTTGACGGGCCAAGAACCCGTCCATCGGCGGCGCCTGCACTGGCAACCCCGCCGCCCTGGCCTATAGTTAGATATCAAAAGCTTAATTGACGCACATTTGTTTTCTAATCCAGGTGCAATGGTATGGCAAAGACAGCGCAGAGCCGGTCCAGTGACGATCCGGTGATTCAATGGGTGACCTTCCGCCTGGCAGGCGAAACTTACGGCATCAACGTGATGCAGGTGCAGGAAGTGTTGCGTTTCACCGACATCGCGCCGGTGCCGGGTGCGTCGCACCATGTATTGGGCATCATCAATTTGCGCGGCAAAGTCGTCACGGTCATCGACACGCGGACCCGTTTCGGTTTGCCGAAAGGTGAAGTCAACGACAACACTCGCATCGTCATCATCGAAGCCAGTTCGCACGTGATCGGCATTCTGGTAGATAGCGTGGCGGAAGTGGTGTATCTGCGCCAAAGCGAAATCGACAGCACGCCCAACATCGGTAACGACGACAGCTCACGTTATATCCAGGGCGTCTGCCATAAAGACGGCGAACTGCTGATCCTGGTGGATCTGGACAAAATGCTCAGCGAAGAAGAGTGGGCTGAGCTGGAAGTTCTGTAAATCATTTAAAAATTGGAGAAAAATTCATGGCCAGAACGGATGTAGTCGCCGACAGTCAAATTACCCAGTGGGGCACGTTTCGCCTGGGCGATGAGATTTACGGCGTCAACGTCATGCAGATCCGTGAAGTGCTGCGGTTCACTGAAATCACGCCAGTGCCAGGCGCGCCTTACTATGTGCTGGGCATTATCAATCTGCGCGGTAATGTAGTGACAGTGATCGACACCCGCACCCGTTTTGGTTTGCAGTCCGCCGATGTGGACAACAACAGCCGCATCGTAATTGTGGAAGTGGACAAGCAGGTGATCGGCATGCTGGTGGACAGCGTGGCGGAAGTAACCTACCTGAACGAATCAGAAATCGAAAAAGCGCCCAGTGTTGGCAACGAGGAAACCTCGAAATTCATCACGGGTGTGTGCAACAAAAACAATGAGCTGCTGATCCTGATCGATCTGGAGCGCATGATCAGCCCCGGTGGCAACCAAGCCGAAGCAGTGGGCTTCTGAGGAGAACCGCAATGATGCTGGATCAGTTCTGGATGGGCGTAGTGATTGCCAGCGTGCTGAGCGGAACGCTGTTGTTCCTGCTGGTGCTGTTGCAGCGTACTCGTCGTACTCAGTTGCTGTTGGAAGAAGAGAAAAAAGTATTGGAAGCCCGCATCCGCAATCTGGAAAATCGCATCGAACTGTTGGATACCAGTTCCAAAGGCATTGGTCAGCGTTTGATGGTCGCGGAAAAAAAACTCAATCTCACCATGGAACGGCAGGACGATCTGGCGAGCAACAATTCCGACCAATTGTTGCGGCGGCAGGCGGACCGTTTGCTGAAAGGGCGCAGCCTGCCGGAAGAGACCGAAGCTGTATCCCGCTCTGAAGCCAAATTAATGGCACTGGTGGGCGGCAAGCCCCAGGAAAAGAGCTAACAGTATTAGATTTGTCGCGAACCTTGGCGCTTTGGTCAACAAATAACCTAATAAATTCAAATAGTTGCATCTACGTTTTGTGATCTTTATCGCGAAACATTCCATCCCGAAAAATACCCCACACCTATACTGAAAGTGTACAGAGTTGCTGCCACCGGGGTGTTTGTCATGAAGTTCGTTGCGCGCGTTGTAAGCTTGTTCGCCATCGTTGTTCTGCCGTTTTCCGCCCTGGCAGCCGAAGCACCGGATACTGTTTTGGGTGCCAAAACCGTAACGCTGGATCAGGCCAAATCGCTGTTTGATGAGGGCGCGGTGTTTATCGATGTGCGCGACCCACAGGCCTGGAATCTGGGTCACATTGAAGGTTCGGTGAACCTGGATTTCAACGCCAGCGAATTTGCAGTGCTGTATATCTCGAAAGAGTTGGATCGCAAAACGCCTATCGTGTTTTATACCAACAGCCCCTTGGAAGTGCGTAGTGCGATGGCGAGTTTCTTTGCGTCCAACTGGGGTTACACCAACGTGTATTACTTCCGTGAAGGATTTTATTCCTGGATGGCCGCCGACTTTCCCGTTGAGCTCAAGATGGCGGGACGCAGTGTGCAGTCGAGCAGCACCATTCAGTAAGGTAATGGGCGTCGCAGTGTGATGCCGCAGTAATATGATTCATTAAATGCAATGCATTTGAAATAGAAAGGGCCGTTCGTTGTGTAACGGCCCTTTTTTTATTTGCGCTCGTTCGGTTTATGTTCAAGCGCAGGTATAGCCACCGTCTTCTTCTGACCAAAACCGGCGGGTGCCTTACCCTTCAGCATGTACACGAAGGCAATGATCTCGGCGATGGCGCGATACAGCAGTTCCGGAATTTCATCGCCCAGTTCCAGCCGCGCCAGAATATCCACCAGCTCGGCATTTTCATAAATCGGCACTTCGTGTTCTCGCGCAATCCGCAGAATTTCTTCCGCCAGCTCCGAAGCGCCGGTCGCGCTGACTACGGGTGCGTGCAGTCCGTCGTAGGTGAGTGCCACCGCGCGAGTAGGCGCTTCCTGTTTCATGTTGTGATATCCACCAATTGATTGCGTACACCGGTGCGATCGTTTTCTGGCATGCCCAGATGCCCCTGCATTTTTTCCACATGGATGCCCATCTTGGTCAAGGACTGTTCCAGAAAATCAAAGTGGGATTTGGTTTGCGCCAACGTGGTTTCCCAGGCGGCCCAGAAATTCACGGCCATGCTATTACCGGTCAGGCTCAGCTGACAGAACATCGGCCCTAGCCCTTCAATATCGAAACCCAGTTGCACTTGCCAGCGTTTGGCCAATTGCGCGTCGCGGCGTTCCTCGCCGCCGCCGGTTTCCTCGTGGATGCGAAACTGAAACAGATCCGCCTGACCGTTGTGCAGGAAGGGCACTTCAAAACTCAGCAAGGGCGGCGTGCTGCTGTCCTGCTTGTGGCCGGAACTGGTGAGCTGGTGCAGCGTTGTGCGCGCCAGAGCGCCTCGTACCTGCTTCAGCAAAGTGTTGACGATGGCATCCGCCATTTCGTCGCCTTTCAATGACGGTTTACTGCGGGGCTGTGCTTGCACCAATACCTGTCCGGGCAACGGTGGTAGCAGGATGGCCTCCGGGCTGTTTGGTCTGATCGTGCTTTCTGGCCCGCGGGCTTCCCGTGCGCTGGCGCTGTAGTGTTGAATGCCCGGATGCAGAGCGGGGCGTTGTGTCGTGTTACTTGCGTTCGCCACGGTTTGTTCGCGCTGGACTGCAAGTTTGGCCAGTGCCTGTTCTGGCGTGTCGCCCTCTGTTGGTGTGTTGGCTGCACCGGTGCGATTGCCACTGGGCAGGGTGTCGGGTGAAAAGTCCGGAGGGTCGGAAGTGCCGGCGGATGCTGAAGCGTTGCTGCTTCCGGAAGTGGGCGCGGTGGGCTGTGTCGCCGCTGGTTGTGCTTCGCGCAATGCTGTTTCCAATTTTTGCAGCGCCAGTTTCAAATCGCGGCCCAATGCATTGTCCAGCGGAAGTGTCTGCAAGGGTTTGGTCGGCGTCGTACCTGCGTCATCGTTGCTCTGATTATCCGGTGTCAACCGCTGCAGGCCATCGCGAACCAGCCTTGTCAGCGTCGCCAGCGCGGATGCGGGTGAGCGCACTGTGGAATCGGAACTGGATGCCGCGCCACTCTCTTTTCCTGGCGATCCCAGCGCAGCCACCAGTCGCGCCAATCGTGCTTCCAGTAACAAGCCGCTGTTTTCTACCGCAGCGCGCAATTGCCCCGGCTGCTGCACGTGTGCCGCATCCGGCAGTGTTTGCAGCAATTGCTGCAGCGAGGTTTGCACCGGGGCTGGCAGGCTGGCCAGTGTGTTAACGGATGTTGCGCTCAATAGCTGCTGCACATTGGCGAGCAGCGGTTGCAGGCTTTGCTGCGCCGGTGCCCACTGTTTTATCAAACTGAACAATTGCAGCGGCACAGTTGTCGTGGGTGGAATAACCAGCAGGATGCGGATGCCCTGATCCACACCCACACTCACCTGCAATCGCGTATCGGTCGGCAGTGGAAAGCTGGCGGTAGTGCGCACCAGCAACGCCTGGCCGCTCTGCAGAAGACGTAATTGATCCGGGGAAAGGCTGGCCTGTGGACTGCCAGTGCTGACTGCGTTCGGGTTCAGCTTCAGCAGAATATCCCAAGCGGGTTTTTCCAGATTGCTGCTGGCTTGCCGTGCTTTGGCTTCCAGCACCACGGCCTCTACCGCATCGGCGACAGCCGACGCTGCTATCTCCGCAGCCGACGCAACCTGCGTGGTGGCGGAGGAAGAGCTGGATGCGCTGGTAGCGCTGCTGTTGGAAGCGGCCGGTGGCGGAACCGAACCGCGCGGAATGTCGATCACGGGGCTCTCCGCTGTCGTTATAGTTTCATAGCCGTCTGTGGTAGACGGCATGAGCACCCGTTC
>DATLII010000485.1:0-10608 GCA_035539495.1 Dongiaceae bacterium | reverse complement strand
TGGTGGCGGGCAACCTGGGTTCCAAAACCCGCATGAAATACGCCGTGATTGGCGACACCGTGAACGTGGCTGCGCGGCTGGAAGCGCTGAACAAGGAATACGGCACCAGTATTTTGATGAGCGACGAAGTGAAAACTCGCTTGCCGAATGATCTACGCGACCAGAGCCGCAAAGTGGGCATCACAGTAGTGAAGGGCCGCCAGCAAACTGTGATTTCCTATTCGATCTGAGCGAGGGCTTTCACCAGCCTGCTACACTATCGCAACCGACTCATTTTCTATCGCGGAGCTTCCCATGCGCGCCGCTCCCATCGCCCTGATCACTGCGTTATTGCCGTTTCTCTGCATCCATCTCACTTATCTGGTGGCCGCCAGTCATGGTCATGTGGAGTGGTGCGTGCCCTATTGGGACAGTTGCACCTCCATCAGCGCTACTGGTCGCGAATTGCCGGAAAAATTGCTGTTCAAATTCATCATGATCCCGGCGGGCCTGCTAGCGATAGTATTCTGGTGGCTGGTGAACGGCTGGCTGGACGCCGTAGGTTTGCGCCGTTCCCATTCCATGTTCTGGCTCGGCGCAGTGGCGGGACTGTTTCTGATTCTGTACGTGGTGGCGTTGGGGGAGGGGCGTGAATACCAGATCCTGCGCCGGATCGGCATCATTCTGTTTTTCTCATTCAGCTTTTTGGCGCAACTGCTGTTTTTGGCGCGTACCGCCGGCATGCGAGTAGCGCTGGCCAAATCACAAAGCCGCATAGTCCATCTGCAGCAAATCGCTGCATTGACGTTGCTCGCTATTGGTATCAGCAGCGTGCTACTGGATATGCTCTACACGCATTACGACAACATCGAAGACGCATTCGAATGGGTGATGATGCTGTTCATCGTCGCCCAGTTCGGCAGTCATTATGGTTTGTGGAAAGCGGCAGGATTGCGACTTGAACTCAGGGCAGATCAGACCTGACCTGTGCTGCAAAAAAGGCGCGCATCACCTGAATGAGTTGTTCGGAGGATTGCGACGCCAGCGCTCGCCGCATGTGTTCCAGCATGGTCAGACGTTCGTTGGCTTCAAATGAAGGCACATCATCGAGACTGATAGGCGTGAGCGGGGCGCTGTTGATCGCCGTAAGCTTCACCAGCGCGCCTGATGTCAGCACCGCTTGATCAATGCCTTCCTGGCGAATGGTGCTGACAAAACGCAGATAACCTTCTTCCGCCAACCACAACATGGCACCCAGGCAGGCTTCATGGCGTTTGGTGTGCAGGCCGAACTCGTCCACCTCGTCCGGCCCAATCAGGTCTTCCACGAACAGATCGATTTTGCGTGGAAATGCCCGCTGCAAACTGAGCAGTACCAACGCGGTATCCTTGTAAAAATCAATCAGGTTCAGATCAGCCATCGCAGCAAATCCGCCTTACGTCAAACCACGCCGGTAACGATCCAGAAACACGCCGATGCGAGTGATCGCATGTTCCAGATCTTCTTCGCGCGGCAGGAACACCAGTCGCACGTGATCAGGGCGAGGCCAGTTGAAACCGGTGCCCTGCACCAACAGGATTTTTTCTTGCAGCAACAGATCCAGCACTAATTGCTGATCGTTGCTGATCGGATAAATCTTGGGATCCAGGCGCGGGAACATGTACAGCGCGCCCATGGGCTTCACGCAACTTACGCCGGGAATGTCGTTCAACATGCGGTGAGCCACTTCGCGCTGACGGTACAGACGACCGCCAGGCTGGATCAGCTCGGTGATGCTCTGGTAGCCGCCCAGTGCAGTCTGAATTGCCATTTGTGCCGGCACGTTGGCGCACAGGCGCATGGACGCCAGAATGGTCAGACCTTCCAGATAATCTTTTGCCGCAGCCTTGTTGCCACTTACCACCAGCCAACCTGAACGGTAGCCCGCCACCCGGTAGGTTTTCGACAAGCCATTGAAGGTCAGACACACCAGATCATCGGCCAGCGACGCGGTGCAGATATGCACGGCGTCGTCGTACAGAATCTTGTCGTAGATTTCATCCGAGCACACCACCAGTTTGTGCTCGCGCGCGATTTGCAGCATACCTTCCAGAATTTCTTTCGGGTACACGGCGCCGGTGGGATTGTTCGGGTTGATGATCACAATCGCGCGAGTGCGGTCGGTGACCTTGCTGCGG
Source organism: Dongiaceae bacterium (assembly GCA_035539495.1). Classification (GTDB taxonomy): domain Bacteria; phylum Pseudomonadota; class Gammaproteobacteria; order Pseudomonadales; family Ketobacteraceae; genus Ch67. The sequence continues at coordinate 8,452 of DATLII010000485.1, read as the reverse complement.
ATGTCGTCCAGATCGGGGAACCAGCCGGATTGCTCGTCGCAGATGTAGTGCACGGCTTTGCCGCCGGACAGGCTCACGGACGCGGTCCACAACGGATAATCCGGTGCGGGCACCAGCACTTCATCGCCGTTATTGAGCAGCGCCTGCATGGCCATCACGATCAATTCGCTGGCGCCATTGCCCAGAAAAATATCGTCGATTTGCACATCGGCAATGCGCCGTTTCTGATAGTACTGCATGACGGCTTTGCGAGCCGCGAACACGCCTTTGGAATCACTGTAGCCGGACGCTTCCGGCAACTGCATGATCACGTCCTGAATGATTTCTTCAGGCGCCATCAAGCCAAAGGGTGCCGGGTTGCCAATGTTGAGTTTCAGAACGCGATGGCCTTCTTCTTCCAGGCGACGCGCTTCCGCCAGCACGGGGCCGCGGATGTCGTAACACACATTATGCAATTTCGTCGATTTCAAAACCGGCTTCATACAAGGTCCTTGGCCTTCAGGGCGATGAACAAATCGTGCAGGGGATGTAACATGGAGCCATTCGCACACTCTATTGGTGACGGCTGCTATCTGTTCTCAGCATAGCAGTCCGGCATGACAAGCAGGGCGCGCGAAACCGCCTAGTGTATATGAAAGGATTGGTTTATGGTCGATAAAGTGCAGAAAACCGAGCAGGAATGGAAAGAGAGTCTGAGCGCCGACCAGTTTGCGGTATGCCGACTGGCAGGTACTGAGCGCGCCTTCACGGGCAAATATTGGGACCACAAGGAGAAGGGCGTCTATGTCTGCGCTTGTTGCGGCACGCCGTTATTCAGGTCGGTGACGAAATACGACTCCGGCTCCGGCTGGCCCAGTTTCTTCGAACCGCTGCAAGCCGAGGTGATTCGCGAGAAACGCGACGCCAGCCACGGTATGGTCCGCACTGAAGTGTTGTGCGCCGCCTGCGATGCCCATTTAGGCCACGTATTTCCCGACGGTCCGCCCCCCACCGGTTTGCGTTACTGTATTAATTCTGTCTCCCTGGATTTCCGTCCCGACGCCGGCGGCTGAAGTTATTAACACGGCTGCTTTACAAACTGTAACCATATAACCAATCATAATTTGACCGTTTGTTTCTATTACTTTGCTAAATCATGAGCGGCGCATGACAGTGCGCCGTTGTCATTTGTTGCACTTGTTTTGTTCACAGTAAGTGATTGCTATCGTCCTAACGCCCGCTCTGCGGTGACTGGCCCCTTTGGATAATCGTGCACCAATTAAGTGACTGAAAAGTGTTGAAAAAACAGCAGATCAAAAAATGATCAATTCGCTGGAAATTACGACAGCCCGGTGCATTACGAATTTTTACAGAATGTATCAACAGAGTTATCCACAGAAGTTGTGGGTAACTGCAGAGCTGCAAAGTAGATTGTGCACAACCTAAATGGCTGGTATGGTTCCTTCCGTTCACAGCCATTGCTATTCACAGCCAGCGCCATTCACAGGGAGAACCAACATGTCAGATTCCATCTATGATTTCAGCGGCGTCACCATGCAAGGCAAGGAAACGCCCCTATCCAATTTCAAAGGCAAGGTGTTGCTGGTAGTGAACACCGCCAGCAAGTGTGGCTTCACACCCCAGTTCAAGGGTCTCGAAGAGCTGCACGAGAAATACAAAGGCAAAGGACTGGAAGTGCTCGGCTTCCCCTGCAACCAGTTTGGCAAGCAGGATCCGGGTTCCAATGACGAGATCAATCAGTTCTGCGAACTCAACTACGGCGTCAAGTTCACCATGTTCCAGAAAGTCGACGTGAATGGTGACAACGCCCACCCTCTGTTCAAATACCTGAAGAAGCAGGCGCCAGGCGTGTTGGGCACCGAGGCCATCAAATGGAATTTCACCAAATTCCTGATTGACCAGAACGGCAAGGTACTGGAGCGTTACGCCCCCACCGACACCCCGGAAAAAATTGAGAAAGACGTGGCCCGTCTGCTGGCATGATGTTTATGCAGCCCTCCGATAACGGCCTGGATGCATTGTTGAAGCTGGATAACCAGTTCTGCTTTGCACTGTATGCGTTATCGCGTCGGGTGACCGCGTTGTACCGGCCGCTGCTGCAGGAATTGGGGCTTACCTATCCGCAATATTTGGTGATGCTGGTGCTGTGGGAATCCCAGGGCGATGCATCGCCAGAGCAGTTCGAAGGCGTGCCGGTGAAATTCGTCGGTGAGCGTTTGCAACTGGATACGGGTACGTTGACGCCGCTGCTGAAACGTCTGGAGAGCGCAGGCCTGTTGTTGCGGACTCGTTCCAGTCAGGACGAGCGGGAAGTGCTGTTGCGGCTGACTGCGACAGCGCTGCAATTGAAAGAGAAGGCGCGTGTGGTGCCGCTGCAACTGGTATGTAACAGCGGCATTCCACCGGATCGATTGCTGCACCTGCAGCGGGAGCTGCAATCGCTGTTGGCGTTGATTGGGCAGGATGAAAAGGCTACGAGTGTGTAGCCTTTTCTTTTTCTGTTCTTCAACGTGACAAGAGTTTCTTGATGACTGCGGTTTCCTGTTCCACCGACGACGCCAGTGAAGGCCGCGCCAGAATGCGCTGCACGTAAGCGGCAGTTTTCGGCCAGCGTGCGGCATCGACCGTTTCACCACCATGCCCGAAATTCACGAAGTGGGTGGCAACGCCAATGTCGGCCACCGTCAGCTGATTGCCAACGATAAAACCCTGTGCCGGCACTTGTGCTTCCAGGTAATCCATCAGCGGTGGGAACTTGTCGGCCAGGCAGGTGGCCACGTATTCGTCGTCGCAGGGTTTGCCCATCAGGCGCATCAATACTCGGTTGCGGAACACACCAAAGGTCAGCACCGGCGCCAGTTCATAATCACCGAATTTCTCGAACCATTGCACCTGCGCGCGCTGATAGGGATCGGCCGGATATAGCGCGGTTTGTGGATACTGCGCATCGAGGTAGGCACAGATCACGCCGGAATCCGCCAGTACCTTGTCGCCGTCCTTCAGGGCGGGAATGCGGCCGAACGGGCTTAGTTGGCGATAGTCTTGTGGAGGGCGAAACGGATCAATCTGCACATGCTCATAGGGCAGGCCTTTTTCCAACAATACGGCGCGCACTTTGCGCACGAAGGGCGACAGGGAGGCGCCATACAGGATGATGCTCATTGGAGTTCTCTCAAATGTGGATGTCGGGCTTGGGTTGCAAAGGCGGGCATCTATTGCGATGTGCCCTGCTGGCAGCTTCAGCTAAAGACGAAGGGGAGGCAATGGGCTAAACGGACTTCGGGGATGCGTAAACTGCCAGTGTATTTACCGAGCCAGCGTATTTAGCGAGTCAGCGTTTTTATCGAGAGAGCAGTCAGAAGTACTTTTTCTTCCAGGCGTCTTTTTCGTCCATCAACTCGTTCAGACCCTGATCCAGTTCGCTGGCCCCTTGTTCTTGCCCTTGAGTCGGGGCAGGAATTCCGGTTTCCTGCTGCGATGCCTGCTGTTGCTCGGCAATCAACAGTTTTATCTGCTCGATCTGAGCGGTGTGCGTACCTTGCTGATTGCGCTTCTGCATTTCCGCCATGGCTTTTTGATAATGATGAATCGCCAGCTTTGGTTTTTTCTGCTGGCGCGCGGTGTTGCCCATCTGCAGGAAATAATTCAGGCTCGCTTCTATGAAACTGTTGTGAATCGCGTGCATATGTTTTTGCGCATCACCAGCAGGAATCATTTTGTTCTGCGCCAGGTTTTCAATCACCCGCGACAGTTCCTGCAGCAATGTGCGCAGCTCGTTCGCTTCTTCCGGGCTCTTGAACGCGGGCGGCGGAATCTGCATGGGCGAGTTTTGCAGTTCCAATATCTGCGCGTTGCACGATTCCAGTTTTTTGGTGAATTTTTCGTTGTCCGGCGCCAGTTCTACCAGTTTGTTAAAACGTTGCTGGACCTGGGTGAGCAGAACGTGGCGGATATCTTTGCTGACGTAAGCGGCAGGAATGAAATCCAGCAGACGTTGCAAGCGGAAGCCCTGATCACTCAGGCTGGCCACCAGCAGCGCTTTCTGTCGACGTTGTTTTTCGATCGAATGGCTGACATAAAAAAGCCCAATCAGACCCCCCAGGCCGAGAACGGCGAGCGCGATGATGAGCTCCATGGACATTGCAGCGGTTTCCTGTGGTTAAACCGGAAGCGGATGCTTTAAGTGTAGTCACAAAATAGTTGGTGCGGATTGCAAGGTGTTTGGTGTGCAACCGGCTGCAGGCAGAAAGTGAGGGGCATTATTTGCCGGAGCCTGACGTGGCGGCTCCGGCAAAGGCTTTGATTTGCAGTGGAATCAGTTAGTTAAAAGCGGATTTTGCCGGTGAGAATGTCTTTGTACATCACCCAGTCGCCCAGCAGGCTGTACCAGGGATAAGTGAAGGTGGCGGGTTTGTTTTTCTCGAAAAAGAAGTGGCCTATCCAGGCGAAACCATAGCCCAGAATGGGCAACAACCAGATCATGGCCCATTGACCGGTCAGCAGAATCCAGCCGAGGGTTGCCAGTACCAGGGTGCTGCCGACGAAGTGCAGGCGGCGGCAGATCACATTGCTGTGTTCCGACAGATAGTACGGATAGAACTGTTCGAAACTGTTGAAGGTTGGGGTATTCATGGCGCTAATCCTCATGAGGTCGGCCGCGTGAAACCGATGCTGTCTTCAAGCCTAGCGCAGCCGCTCGCAACTGGGTATGGCAGAGCGGGCCACGCTCCTTGACTAAGGCGGACGCACGGCCATTGAAGGCCCAGTGCAGCCTTACTGCAGAGGAAGACGGGCAATGCCGTCAGTCTCCAGCGAGCCCAAGTACAGGATTCCATTACGTTCCTGCGCCGACGTGATCATCGGATAGTGGTTGCCGTCCCGGTCCTGCAGATTGCGCACGACGTTACCGGCTTCATCCAGTTCCAGCACAAAGCCATAACGCTCGGGTTGGGGGCGCAGGAATGCCGGCAGCTTGGCCACCAGGTTTTTCAGGTAGGGGTGAGGATGCAGGTTGTCGGCCTGCCGATTGCGAGTAGTGCCCAGTGCGACCCAGAAGGTGCCGCGCCCGCTGCTGGAGACGCCGTCGGGGAATCCCGGCAGGTTGTCGAAGAATACATCGTGCTGACCTGCGTTGGGTCCGCTGATCCAATAACGGATGATGCGATAGCGGAAGGTTTCGTTGATCAGCACGAAATCGTTGTTCTGTGATAGCGCAATACCGTTGGCGAAGTACAGCTCCCGCAGCAGGGTCGTCGCTTCTTTTGTCGCTGGGTCGTAGCGGATCAGGCGCCCCCAGGGACGGGCCTCCAGCATGTCCAGCATGTAGTGTTTCTGGTCGTATTTGATGCTGGCATCACTGAAATAGATCATGCCGTCGCGGGCGATTTCCAGATCGTCGGTGAATACCAGCGGCACGCCATCCACTTCGGTGAGCAGGGTGGTGAGCTGTTTGGTTTCCACGTCCAGCATGAGCAGTCCCTTGAACGCGTCGCAGATGATGAGCTTACCTTGGGCGTCCCAGTGCAGTCCGAGCGGGCGACCGCCGGTGGTGGCGACGGTTTCCACTTCCCCGCTGGGCAACCAGCGCACGATGCGGCCGTCGGCGGTGCCGCCGTAGATGCGGCCCTGGCTGTCCACGTCCACGTCTTCCGGTCCTGGGATACTGCCTTGGCCCAGCACCTCTGCCTTGTCCAATTTTTGGTTGGGTGCGTATTTCTCAATCATGGGAGGCGCCTTGGGTGGTTCCCAGGCCGTGGCATTGATGGGGGAGGGCAACAGAATCAGGGTGAGCAGTGCAAGAGCCAGCAGCATGAAAGGAGCGAGCAGCCATTTAATCATTCTTGTTGTATCCATTGGCTTGATTGGCAGAGGTGCCATGCTAGGTCAATCGGTATGGGAAGGGAACCCGTTGTTCCGTCAGGGGAATGTGCCTGAGTGCCAGCTCCAATGTGAAGGAAAAATATCTTGACGCACCTTTAACCACTCCATAGAATGCGCGCCTCGACACGCTGATGGTCGACCGCTGCGTCCCCTTCGTCTAGCGGCCTAGGACACTGCCCTTTCACGGCAGTAACAGGGGTTCGAACCCCCTAGGGGACGCCAATATTCGCTCACTCTAAAAGCTGAGCATCTGAAAAAGCAGGCATTGCGCCTGCTTTTTTTGTTTCTGCTGTCACCCGATAATCCGGCTTTCTCTTTTCAGTTTTTCTTGTGAGAGCCTCGTCATGCCCAAATCCCGTCCTCCGTTGACTGCACCTCCTCCTTTGCATAAGTGGAATCAGACGCCTGCTGAGGCCCGTGCCCTGCAAAGCCAACTGGCGACGCAGGTGGAGTTGTGCGATCGGCTGTCGGTGGTGCGCTTGATTGGTGGTGTTGATGTGGGATTCGAAAACGGTGGCGAGATTACCCGTGCCGCGCTGGTGGTGCTGACGTTTCCCGATTTGCAAATAGTGGAACGGCAACTGGCCAAGGTGCCAACGACGTTTCCTTATGTGCCGGGGCTGCTGTCATTTCGCGAAATTCCCGCCATTGTCGAAGCCTGGTCCCGCCTGCAACAAAAGCCCGATCTGCTGCTGTGCGACGGACAGGGCATCGCGCATCCGCGTCGGCTGGGTATCGCCAGTCATTTGGGTTTGTGGTTGGACGTACCCACGATCGGCGTGGCGAAGAAGAAGCTGACGGGCCGGCACGAACCGGTGCCAGATGAGAAAGGCGCCTGGGTACCATTGCAGGACAAAGGCGAGGTGATTGGTGCGGTGTTGCGGTCGCGGCAGGGTGTGTTGCCGCTTTATGTATCGCCAGGGCATCGGGTGAGCCAGGCAACGGCGCTGGATTGGGTGCTGCGTTGTTTGACGCGCTATCGTCTGCCGGAACCGACGCGGCAGGCACATCGGCTGGCATCATTGGAAAAGCAGGGTGGACCGGTGGCGGTGCAGGGTCAGTTGGTGTTGACGGAAAAGCCGTCGAAATGATGGGAGTTGGCGGTGTTATCTCGCCGAACAACTATCCATCTCAAGACCCATCACAACAGCTCCACGAAGCGGCGCAGTAGCATGCCATCCGCATGGGCCTGCTGCACTTCCGCAGACAATGCTTCCGGATCGCGCTTTTCTTTTCGCAGAGCATCGGCCGCAACATCCAAATAAGCCCGCATCACATCGGCGCTGAATTCCGGATGAAACTGCAGGCCCCAGGTGGCTTCGCCAATGCGAAATGCGTGATGGGATTCAAACGGATTCTGCGCCAGCAACACGGCCTCATCCGGCAGACGGCTCACCCGCTGCGCGTGTGTCACTTGAGCGAGAAAGCGGGAGGGCAATGTGCCCAGCAGAGGATCGTTGTTACCTGCATCGGTCAGATGAATTGCGGTGGTGCCGATTTCACGCCCCTGCGGATGCCAGTCCACTGCGCCGCCCAATGCGTGCGCCAATAGCTGATGGCCGTAGCACACGCCCAGTACCGGCACCTGGCCGTGGGCCTGCGTCGCCAGCCACGCTGCCAACTGCTCGCTCCAGGGTTCCCGATCCGTCACCATGGCCGGTGAGCCCGTCATGACCACACCGTCGAATCCTGCGACATCTGGCAATGTCGACGCGGTCACTGCATTCACCAGATCTACCTTGCAGCCTGTCATTTCCTGCAGAAACCAGTCCTCGAAATCGCCATGACGTTGACGAATGCTGGCATGAGTGGAGCCGGTTTTGAGCAGCAGGACTTTTTTCATCGCTTTTTCTGACCCATTTTAAAGACCAAGCACCGATCCGAATTGCAGTAGATGCATTATGCTTCAAATCAAAGGATGCTTGAAATCAAAACGCCAGCACAAAAATTCGGAGAAACAATGCAAGACCGCATGTTCAATGCCACTGGTCAGCCCAGCGCCGCCCATCCTCGCGTAGAGTGGAAGGTGATTTACCGTCTGCTGCCCTATTTATGGGAATTCCGCGCGCGAGTGCTGCTGGCGATGGCATGCCTGATCATTGCCAAGTTGGCGAACGTGGCTGTTCCGATCATGTTGAAGCATATCGTCGATGCGCTGGATCGCTCTCAGCATCCTGAGCTGGCTTTGGTGGCGTTGCCGCTAGCCTTGCTGCTGGGCTATGGCCTGCTGCGCTTCAGCAGCGTGCTGTTTGGTGAATTGCGGGATGCCGTGTTCGGTTTGGTGGCGGAACGCAGCCTGACGCGGATTGGTCTGGTGGTGTTCCGTCACTTGCATCGGCTGGATCTGGAATTTCATCTGAGCCGACGCACTGGCGGCTTGTCGCGGGACATTGAGCGTGGCACCGCCGGCGTGTCATTCCTGCTGCGCTCACTCGTATTCAGCGTGATTCCGATTCTGGTGGAAGTGGCGCTGGTGATCGGCATTTTCATCTGGCAGTTCGACGCCGGCTTCGCCTGGATCACTCTGGGCGGCATTCTAGTGTACGTGGTGTTTTCCGTGCTGGTTACCAAC
>DATLII010000484.1:0-3357 GCA_035539495.1 Dongiaceae bacterium | reverse complement strand
TGACCTCACCAAATCCTCCCAGCTCATCCGTCAAATGATCATGGAGCTGGAAGATGTTCTGTTTGTTCTCAAGGATCACTGACCAATAGCAAACGACCTAAAAACCGTTTGCTATTTGCCTCTTTTCCTGTAATATTTGCCGCCTCAATCAAGGGTCTGTTTGAACGTAACATCTTGAATTGGGGAACTATTCGGGGCGTAGCGCAGCTTGGTAGCGCACTTGCATGGGGTGCAAGGGGTCGAAGGTTCAAATCCTTCCGTCCCGACCAGATTCTACAAAGAAAGCCGATAAGCGAAAGCTTGTCGGCTTTTTTGTTTTTGGGCTTTTGTGAATCACTCTCCGTTTTTGTGATGCGGGTTAAAGTGTGACGAAGGATTCGCGGAAGCTTGCGCTGGCATTCAACGTGAGCAGCGATGAGAATGTTTAGTGTCATGGCGCTGTGCTCGCCGTAGCCGGGCGATGTCAAATCTGAATAGATTTTTTACATAAATACGACGTCAGGTGAAACGCATGTCTTATATAAAGGATTCATTGTCTGAAGGTGAAGTGATTGAAAGCCTGTTTGCCCTTCACTGGTTCGCCAAGGTTCCCATGGTACTCTGGTTTATTCTGGCGATACCGACATTGGGCATTGCCCTGATACCGGCGATTTATGAGCTTTTGCGTCTGCGCTCGATCGAGTTGGGTGTAACCAATAAGAGGGTGGTGCAGAAAAAAGGAATCGTCAGTCGCAACACCGAAGAAATGAAGTTGAAGTCCATCGAGACCGTTGAGATTGAACAGGGTGTGATGGGCAGGATTTTTGGTTTCGGCACGGTCAAAGTCACCGGGCGCGGCATCAGTGATGTGGTTTTCAAATCCATTGATGATCCGATGGCGGTGAAAAGGAAAATAGAAAGCATCAGCAATCCGGCGGACTGAATAATGCGATATGCACTATTGATGGTTTTGATGTTGCTGTCTCTGGCCTGTAGCCAGCGGACTGTTTATGACTCGGTGCAGGCAGGCGGGGAAACTGAATGTCAGCGTTATTTTGGCGACGAATACGATAAATGTGTCGAGAAGTATGCCAAGCCTTACGATGACTATGAGAGCGACCGTCAAGACGCAATAAAGAAGTGAGGTCGGATTCGGCGAACATGAAAATCATCTATAGAGCGGAAAATCTGATTGAGGCACATATTGTGTCGGGAATGTTGAATGCCAATGGAATATTTACCTACGTTGGCGGGCATTATCTGCAAGGCGCTGTTGGCGATCTTTCTCCGCTTGGATTTGCCAATGTATTCGTGAACGACGATGACTATGAGCGTGCGTTGCCGGTGCTGAAAGAGTACGACTGTAATGCGAGTGGTGATCAAGCAGCTTCCCACAGCCATATTCTGGATGCATAAGGTTTCGTTCTGCTCGTAACGATCTCTGTATTCTTAGTAGGCCGGACTCTCCATCAGTCGCTCCACTGCAAACGTCCGTTTCGGCAGCAGGAAATGTGACAGCGCAGGAATCAGAATCAGCGCGCCCAACATATTCCAGAGAAACATGAATGTCAGCAGAATGCCCATGTCGGCCTGGAACTTGATGGGTGACCAAGCCCAGCTGATGACGCCAGCAGCCAGGGTGATGCCCACCAGTCCCACTACTTTACCCGTGAAACCTACTGCGTACCGATAGGACTCGGAGAGTGATTGGCCGTTGCGCTGACACTGCAGTTGCACGCTGAGCAGGTAGAGGGCGTAGTCCACGCCGATACCAACGCCCAGCGCAATAACTGGTAGCGTGGCCACCTTCACGCCGATGCCCATCCACACCATCAAGGCTTCGCACAGGATGGATGTGAGTACCAGCGGCAGAATCGCAACCAGTGTCGCGCGCCAGCTGCGGAACGTGATCAAACAGAACAGCGTGACGGCGGCGTAGACGTAAAATAGCATGGTGCGGTTGGCGTCGCGCACGACCATGTTGGTGGCGGCTTCGATGCCGGCATTGCCCGCTGCCAGCAGAAATTGACGTTGTTCGCTGCTGTTGTCGCGGGAAAAATTAGCCGCAATGGCCACCACTTCATCCAGTGTCTGCGCCTTATGATCTTTCAGGAATGCAATCACGGGCAACATGGAACACTCAGTGTTGAGCAGTTCCGGTCGGTTGACGGACGCCTGTTGCGCGCTGTAGTTCAGCACGTCCTGATTGCGCAGGATGCTTAGGAACTTCGGATTGCCTTCGTAAGTGCCCGCTGTGATCTGGCGCATGGCGTTGACCAGTGACGTCGTCGTTTGTACGCCGGGATGCTGCTGCAATTGCCATGAAAGACGATCGGCCAATACCAGTGTTTGGTAGTTCAGACAGCCTTCAGCAGGCGTCTTCACCATCACGGCAAACAGATCGCTGGAGAGTGCATAGTGCGACGTGATGTAAGCGTTATCGCGATTGTAGCGGGCTTCCGGCCGCAGCTCGGGAGCGCCGGTATCAAGATCGCCGATTTGCAGATGCTGGCTGACGGCATAGCCACCGATTCCCATCAACAAAGCAACGGCCACTGCAAGACTGGCCATGGGCCGGTGCGTGAAGCGATCCAGCAGGTTCCACAATTTTTCGATGCCTTGCGGGCTGTTTGCATTCTGGTTTTGCCGTAGGGAACGCACAGCCGCGTTGGGGCTGACACCAATATAGGAAAGTGTAACCGGCATCAGCAGCAGAGTGGTAAAAATCAGAACCGCCACACCGATACTGGCGGTGATAGCCAAGTCATGGATGACAGGAATGTCGATCACCATCAGCACTGCGAAGCCCACGGCGTCCGACAGTAAAGCGGTGACGCCAGCCAGGAATAGACGCCGAAAGGTGAAGCGTGCCGCTACCAGTTTGTGCGCGCCGCGGCCGATGTCCTGCATGATGCCATTCATTTTCTGTGTTGCGTGGGAAACGCCGATAGCGAAGACAAGAAATGGCACCAGGATGGAGTAGGGATCGATGGCGTATCCAAGCCAGGCCACGATGCCCAGCTGCCACACAACCGCCAGCAGCGAAGTGGAGACCACCAGCAGCGTGCTACGAACGCAGCGCGTATAGAAATAGATGATCGCCAACGTGACGACGGCTGCCAGTGCGAAGAACAACATGACTTTCATGAGCCCTTCGATCAGGTCGCCGATCAGTTTTGCAAAACCAATGACGCGGATTTTGATGATGCCAGTGCCTTCGTCTCCGGCTTTGCGCGCGGCGCTGTCACCGTTGAATTCGAATTTATCGCGCAGTTGTTCCAGCTTGGTGGAAAACTCAAAATAGTTGATGCCTTGACCAGTGGCGGAATCCCGGTCCAGCAATGGCACGGTCAGCATGCTGGATTTGAAATCGTTGGC
>DATLII010000483.1:0-3980 GCA_035539495.1 Dongiaceae bacterium | reverse complement strand
GATCTGATGCACATCAAGCTGGCGGACGAAGCTGTCTGCATCGGCCCGCCACAGGCCGCTGAAAGCTACCTGAACATACCCGCCATCATCAGCGCCGCCGAAATCACCGGCGCCAACGGCATCCATCCGGGCTACGGCTTTTTGGCTGAAAACGCCGATTTCGCCGAGCGTGTCACCGACAGCGGCTTCACCTTCATCGGACCGCTGGCGGACACCATTCGCCTGATGGGCAACAAGGTGTCGGCCAAGAATGCCATGAAGGCGTCCGGTGTACCCTGCGTGCCCGGCTCCGACGGCCCCCTGCCGGACGACAACAACGAAATCCTGCAAATGGGACGGGACGTCGGTTTCCCGGTGATCATCAAGGCCGCTGCCGGCGGCGGTGGTCGCGGCATGCGCGTGGTGCACAGCGAGAAGGACCTGATCAAATCGGTCAGCCTGACGCGCGCCGAAGCCCGTGCCGCCTTTGGCGACGAAACCGTCTAAATGGAAAAATTCCTCACCACCCCGCGCCACGTGGAAATCCAGGTGCTGGCAGACGGTCAGGGCAACGCCATCTATTTGGGCGACCGCGACTGCTCCCTGCAGCGTCGGCACCAGAAAGTGGTGGAAGAAGCCCCCGCTCCCGGCATCCCCGATCACCTGCGCAAGGAAGTGGGCGAGCGTTGCGCCCAGGCCTGCCGCGAAATCGGCTATCGCGGCGCCGGCACCTTCGAGTTCCTCTATGAAAAAGAGAACTTCTATTTCATCGAGATGAACACGCGCGTGCAGGTGGAGCACCCCGTCACGGAAATGGTCACCGGCATCGACATCATCAAGGAACAGCTGCTGATTGCCTCCGGCCAGCCACTGCGCATCAAGCAGGAGGACGTGAAGATCAAGGGCCACGCCATCGAGTGCCGCATCAACGCGGAAAACCCGAAAACCTTCATCCCCAGCCCCGGCACCATCCAGCGCTGGCATTCTCCAGGTGGTTTGGGCGTGCGCATGGACAGTCACATTTACAGCGGGTATAAAGTGCCCCCCAACTACGACTCCCTGATCGGCAAGCTGATCACCTGGGGCGATTCACGCGGCATTGCTCTGCAACGCATGCGCAACGCTCTGGATGAAATCCTGGTAGACGGTATCAACACCAATATCGATCTGCACAAGGATGTCATCCTGCGTGACAACGGCTTCAACAAGGGCGGCGTGGACATTCACTACCTGGAAAAAATTCTCGGACTGCACTGAAGCGCTGTCCTGAGAATCACTGCCTGAACCACGGAAGCCAAAACCTCCATGCCCTGGATCCAAGTCAAACTGCAAGGCACCGGCACCGACAACGAACAGATCGAAGATCTGCTGCTGGAATTGGGCGCTGTCTCCGTCACCCTGGAAGACAGCGCCGACCAGCCTCTGTTCGAACCGCCGCCGGGCGCCACGCCGATGTGGGATGCCATCACCTACACCGGCCTGTTTGACGCGGCCACCGACATGGATCTGGTGGAAATGGCCCTGCGCAATGAACTCGGGGCCGATCTGCCGGTACGGGTCGAGGCGCTGGAAGACAAGAACTGGGAACGGGAATGGATGAAGAACTACAAACCCATTCCTTTCGGCAATCGGTTGTGGGTGTGCCCTAGCTGGCTCACCCCACCCGACCCGAATGCCGTCAACATGCTGCTGGACCCAGGTCTGGCGTTTGGTACTGGTACTCACCCCACCACCGCCATGTGTTTGCAATGGCTCGACGCCCATGATGTCGCCGGCAAGGTCGCGATGGATTTCGGTTGTGGCTCCGGCATTCTGGCCATCGCCGCCGCCCTGCTCGGCGCAACAAAAATCTACTGCATCGACAACGATCCCCAGGCCCTGCTCGCCACCCGCGAAAACGCCGAGCGCAACGGCGTGCGGGATCGCATCGAAATCCTCACCCCCGAACAGTTGAAAAGCGATATCCAGGTGGACGTGATGCTGGCCAACATCCTGGCCGGTCCTCTCGTCAGCCTGGCGCCACAACTGTCTGCCCATACCAAACCCGGCGGCGACATCGTCCTCTCCGGCATTCTGGCGGAGCAAGCCTCCAGCGTCAGCGATGCCTACACACCCTGGTTCGATATGAACGCCCCGCTGCAAACCGAAGATTGGATTCGCCTGAGCGGCCAGAAACGGGCCTGATCCACAACTGCTACCGAATCTCCTGCGATTTTCCGCAACTCTGCAATACTTGATAGAACCGCGTGCGATAAAAACCCGTGTGCTTCCTAGCGGTTGCGCGCGGACGGTGTACAATCAATCGCATCACTTTTACACAAAACGCAACGACTTCGACGCCCACTGGCGGCCAGCGGCAGGGCGTCTGGCTACAAGAACAAGGACAGGCGCAGCGCTCGATGACCGACACCCTGCTTACCAAGTGCCCCCACTGCAGCACCACCTTCCGGCTCACCCAAGCCCAGTTGGACATTGCCGGGGGCGCGGTTCGTTGCGGCGCCTGCTACCAGGTCTTCCACGCCTCCGAGCACATCATCAAAACCTCCGTGGTGGAGGAAATCCGCACCAAACCCACTCCACGTCCCGATCCGGTACAGGAAGCCTTCGCGCTGGAGGATGACGTCGGCCTCGACCCCTACGATTCCAGCGATCTCGACCTCAACGCCAGCGATGATGACCGGTTCAGTGAAGATTACCGCGCCTCACTGGATGTCGAATCCAGCAGTGATGAGCTGGGCTATCCGGAAACCGAAACCGGCCGCAAGAAAAAAGGCGCCGACGAATCCTGGGCCGAAGAACTATTGAAAGAGCTGGGCGAAGACGAGCCAGACGACGACCTGATCCACGATGATGGCCCCAGCCACAAGGGCGCCGGCAAGCAGAAGTTCAGTGCCATCTCCAGCGCCGACAGCGCCTTCGGCCTGGATGACGATGACATCGCACCCAAACCCACCAAAGCCGCGCCCAAGAAAAAACGCAGCGGCGACGAACTCAGCGACACCTTTAAAACGCTTGGCCTGTTCGGCAACGACGATCCGTTCGCCATCAGCGATCTGGAAGAGGAAGAGGAAAAGCGGGGCTCCGGCGCCGGCAGTGATGATGAGTCATGGGCCAAGGCCATGCTGGATGAACTGGAGGAAGAGGAAAAGCCCGTCAAAAAGGACACCGGTCTGTCGATCCTGATGGACGAACCGGAAAAGCCCGAGGACCGCAATCCTTTCGCCGCTCGCGACCTGGCACGCAACAAGCGCGAAGCCGTGGAGCGGGCCAAGTCTGAGCGCATACGCCAGCCCAAGGTCAAAACCAAAGACAAAACCGAGCCGAAGAATCTGCGCAACGATGAAACCGAGGAATTCTTCCGCCTGCTGGAAGATCCCAGCGCTGCAGATCCGACGGTCGAGGAAGAATCGGAGACCACCCTGGCGCTCGAACCCACCGAGCCTGTCAGCAAGGCTGAAGTCAAAAAAGAAGAAGACGACGACATCACGCCCATGAAGCTGTTTCAGGACAGCTCGGAGATGATCGATCGTCAAGTACGCCTCAGCGCACTGCGTTTCGGCGAGGAAGAGCCACCGCGACGCCCCTTGCGAGTGGCGCTCATGTTACTGGGATCCATAGTGCTGTTGCTGGTGCTGGCCGGCCAATACGTCTATTTCAACCTCGACCAGGTATCGCGCAATCCCAGCCTGCGACCCTGGCTGGAGCTGGTCTGTCAGCAAGCGGGCTGCCGCCTGCCCATTCAAAGCGACCTCAGCCAGCTCGCCGGCTCCAATCTCGTTGTGCGCTCTCACCCCCATGAACGCAGCGCTCTAGTAGTGGACGCCATCATCAAAAATAACGCGACATTCGAACAGCCATTCCCTGTGGTAGTGCTGACATTCGAGGACATCAACAACAATGTGCTGGCCAGCCGGCGCTTCCAACCCACCGAATATATCCACGACAGCGCCATCGATATCCAGCGCATGCCGCCCAATACGCCGATCCACCTAACTCTGGAA
>DATLII010000482.1:0-3915 GCA_035539495.1 Dongiaceae bacterium | reverse complement strand
GCTTTCATTCCGCAGCGGACCTTTACATGCGCATCATCACTTTCGACGCCCTCCGCTGCCTGGACATTCCGGGCGTGCACTACATCAAGCCGGAACAATACCTGAACCATCTGCCCGAGATCGCCCAGGCCGAATGGGTACTCTTTCCCGAATACTGGCAGGTGAATGCGCTGTATTACGGGCTGGGCGCGCGTCTGTTCCCCAGCATTGCCAGCTACCACATCGGCCACGACAAGATCGAACAGACCCGCGCGTTCCAACTGGCGTGCCCCAACAACATTCCCGACACCCAGATTCTGGAAAACAGCCCGGAAAATACCGAGCGCCTGTGGGACGATCTCGTCACCCCCTTTGTGGCGAAAGATCCGCGCAGCAGCGAGGGCCGCGGCGTATTCCTGGTTGAAGAGCGTCGCCAGTGGCGCGACTACTGCGCGCAAAGCCCGGTGCTGTATGTGCAGGAACTTCTTCCCATCGACCGCGATCTGCGGCTGGTACTGGTGGGAAAGAAAGTGGTGGCCGGCTATTGGCGGCTGCAATCCCCGGACGGTTTCCACAACAATGTCGCCCAGGGTGGTACGCTGGATTTTTCTCCACTTCCCGCCAGCGCCGTGCAATTGGTTGAACAGGTCGCACACCGCCTGGACCTGGACCACGGTGGCTTCGACGTGGCCATGGTGGGCAATCATCCTTACATAATTGAATACAATCGCCTGTGCGGAAATCAGGGCCTGGTGGAGCAGGGCATCCGCATCGGTGCTATGATCAACGACCATTTACTGACCGCTGGCCATTCCGCCACCTGCGCGCATGAGCAAGAACGAAAAAAACAGTAACGACCAACCCATCAAGAAAAAACACGCCACTGTGGGACAGGACAGCTTCCAGCCCCGCTACCTGCACCCACGCTACTGGCATTTGTGGGTACTGTTCGGTCTGGGCTGGTCCGTGGCGCAATTGCCGTTCCCGCTTCAACTGGCGCTGGGCCGTGCCTTCGGCCGTTTGCTGTATCTGATCGGCAAATCCCGTGCGCGCATTGCTGAGCGCAACATTGAGATCTGTCTGCCCCAATTGTCGCAAGCGGAAAAGAAAACCCTGATCCGGCAAAATTTCGAATCCCTTGGTATCGCCTTCATCGAAATCGCCATGGCGTACTGGGGTTCCAGCAAAAAGCTGCATCGCATGTTCACCATCAATGGCGCTGAACATCTGGAAGCGGCAAAAGCGGCAGGCAAAGGTGTGCTGGTAATGGGCGGCCACGTCACGTCGCTGGAACTGGTACTGCGGCTGTTCAGCGAACGCTTTCCCAGCGCCGTGCTGTACAAGCCCAATCATAATGAGTTCTTCGAACAGTACAGTTTCAACAAGCGCGCTCGCTACTGTCGGCCGATTCCCAACAAGAAAATGCGTGGCTTTCTGAATCATCTGAAGGAAGGTGGGTTTGCGATTTACCTGTCGGATCAGGATTACGGCATGAAGAACAGTGTGTTCGCGCCGTTTTTCGGTGTGCCGGCCCTCACCATCAAGCGACCGCCGGAATATATCAAGTATTCAGGTGCACTGCTGATGCCGGTGATCTTCGGGCGTTATCCCGATGGCAGCGGTTATCACGTCGATGTAGTGCCGCCGCTGGATTATCCCAGTGGTGACGAAATCAAGGACGCCGCCACGCTGAATTACTGGGTGGAACAGAACATACTGCTGCACCCAGAGCAGTACTTGTGGCAGCACCGTCGCTTCAAGCGCCGGCCAGAGGGCGAGCCACCGCTTTATTAAAACTGGCGCGTCATTCCTTCGCCAGCGCCGGCAGATTCACCGGCCGGAACTGCGCAATGAATTCCTCAGCCTTCGCCGACGTCAGCGGCCTGCTGATATAGAAACCCTGGATTGCATCGCACTGCATCCGCCGCAGCAATTCCAACTGTTCGCGCGTTTCCACACCTTCCGCCATCACAATCTTGTTGAGGGATTTCGCCAGATTGATGATGGTGGCGGTGATCTGCAAACTGCGCGGTTGCTCGTGCATGGCGGACACAAAACTGCGGTCGATTTTAACCACGTCAAATGGCAGCCGGTGCAAATAACTCAGCGATGAATAACCGGTACCGAAATCATCAATGGCAATGCGCACGCCCATTTCGTTGAGCTGTCCCAATTTCTGCACGGCGCTTTCCGCATCATGGATCAACGTGCTTTCCGTGATTTCCAGCTCCAGATCGTTGTAATCCAGTTTGAAGTCGTCGATTGCGCTTTCCACCATCTTCACAAAATCCGTGCGCGCCAACTGCAAGGCCGACACGTTCACCGCCATCCGCTCCAGCTTCAGGTCTGCCATGCGCCAGCTCGCCATCTGCTGGCAGGCCTGACGCAACACCCACTCGCCCACATCCAGAATCAAGCCGGTATCTTCCGCCACGCCGATGAATTCCAGTGGCGCCAGCAGGCCTGCTTCCGGATCGCGGATACGCACCAGCGCTTCCACGCTGAATTTATCGCGGCTCAAATACCACTGCGGCTGGTAATGCAGCACGATATTGCCCATCTCCAACGCGTCGCGAATACGGCGCTCCGCCGTTACCCGCCGCAGCGACGCCTGGTTCATTTCCTCTTCGTAGAAACGGTAGTGGCCACGCCCCTGCTCTTTCACCCGATACAGCGCAGTGTCGGCATTTCGCAGCAGCGTATCCGCATCAGCACCATCGTTGGGGAAAATCGCGATGCCGATGCTGGCACCGAGGAAAAATTTGCGCTCGCCCACACGATAAGGTGACGTAAGCATGGTGTGAATTTTTTCCGCCACCCGGGTAGCCCGCAGCGGCGAATCGATTTCATTCAGCACCACGATGAATTCGTCGCCGCCCTGACGCGCCACCGTATCCTCGGCCGTAACGCAAACGCGCAACCGTTCCGCAGTACGCTCCAGAATCTCGTCACCCAGAGAATGGCCACCGGCGTCGTTTACCTGTTTGAATTTGTCCAGGTCCACAAACAGCACCGCACCCTGAACCTGTTTTTTCACTGCGTGTCGCAGCGCCTGATCCAAACGGTCTTTCAACAACTGACGATTCGGCAAGCGCGTCAGCGCATCGTAATGGGCCTGTTGGTACAGTTTCTTTTCCCGCAGCACCGCTGCAATGGCCACCGCCAGACGATCGGCAAAATCCTTCAGCAGCTCCCGATCCTCATCCGGCAGACGCACGGATTTTTCCCAGGCCACTGCCATCAAACCCTGATTGCGCTGATTCACCACAATCGGAAACAGATAAGCGCTGCCACCCAACAATTCGGAATGGGCCGGCCACAGCCATCCTACAAAAGGCGCATCATTAAGCCCCGCCCGATGCACCGGTCCCAGCTGATTGAACCAGTCCGCTTCTGCCGCAGTTAATTCATGACGATGCAGCAGGTGACGATTGCTATCCCGCAGATAACCAAACACCGCCAGGCTCTCGCGGGAATCGGTTTCGCACAATGCCACTGCCAAAGCATCGCTGGTCACCAGCCGTTGCAGTGCTTCCAGCGTGGTCTGCGCCACCTGCTCCGGGTCCGGCACATTCAGAATCAGCTGATCGATGCGAGACAGTCCGGTCAACATGGCAAATTGCTGGTCCAATTGGCGCGCCATGTCGTTGAACGAATCCGCCAGCTCCTGCAGCTCATCGCCGCTGTCCACCTGCACTGCCACATCGAAATCCCGCCGCGCCACCGCCCGGGTACCTTCGTGGATCTTCATCAGCGGCGTCAGGTAACGGCGGATCTGCCACACCGCCAGCACCGTGGCCAACAGCAGCGTGGCCGCCACTATCAGGGAAAACACCCGCTGCAAGTCGCCGATGGCCTCGAATACATGCTGACGCGGCTCACTCACCCACACATGCCACGCAGGCACACCGAAGCGGTCCACGACCGGTAGTGAAC